>CAJQQW010000203.1 GCA_905480565.1 uncultured Halioglobus sp.
GGGATACGGTGACGCTGTTTCATTTTTGACCGCCAAAAAACGGCAGAGCACAGGCTGGCGGGGGCCGCACAAACAGCGATACGGTGGGCCTGCCTGACCTGTTTCGACCAGCCGCAGGTTTGTCAGCCCCCACCAGAACTACAGCTTGACTGAACAGAAGGCTCGTCTATGCGCAACGATTTCTGCCACTGCCATCCAGCCATAACACACGTGTACCCGGCCTATGCTGATCAGCCCGAGGACTGCACTAGTCGCTGACCGAAACCCAGTCCGCTGAATCGTCCAGTTGGGCGCGGATGAAATCGAACACAGATACACCCCCATTGATTCCTACTCCAGACGTTGCCTCGGGATCTCGCTGAATGTAAGTGTGTGTACTGCCGTCAACTACCCAACTGCGCACCCGGTCGGGGTGCCGAGCTTCCATATCCGCCAGCTCCGGGATCAAAGCGGCCTCATGGGCCGGCCCACCGATTTGCAAAAAGCCCAGAGCAATCACTGAATCCTGCTTGGAGGTAAGATAGGAACGTCTTGTGAGAGTATCGACGTCTAGCTGCCAGCTTTGATAGTCACTGAGGTGACCATCTTCACCCAGGCATGGTAAACCGGAGCACTCCTCCGGGATGAAGGCACTTTGGTTCCAGTCATTCATCAACAACATCAAGTAGCTTTGATCATCGGGAATACCGATACCGACGCCGGAATCATTGACAAGCTCGATGGGCACGTCCGGGTAAAGGTGCCGCACCAACGGCAGAGCAAAGGTCGTGCCATAGGCACCAGCGCTTGCCCCTGTCAACAGGATGCGACTGGGGGATGGAAACGCGTTGACGGCTACATCCAACGAGGCGGAGAGGTTATGCAGGCCCCGTTGACGGGTCTCCGGTGTGCCATCGCCATCGTAGTCGTTGTCGGCGTCACTGGCATGCAGGCCACCATCGCAATAGGGCAAATAGACCTGATTCCAGCTTTTAACCGGGTTATCCTCACGGTCGGGGTCAAGAATCCCGGCCTGCGGAATGCCAGTCTCGGCTGACTGCGTAGCCGAACAGAGAGTAGACCAGCAAGCACCGCCACCCTGCAGGAAAATCACCAGCTCGTCGGACCCTTGGTCATATGTGGCCATGCGATATTCGGAGCCGTCCAGACACAGGGGGCCATCGCCTGCGCCAAATGCATGCGCGACCACACCGCTCTCGAGTGTTTCGGAGGTCATGGGCGTGTAAAGGCCGAGATACCGTGCAATGCCGCTTTCGATCAACTCAGCAAAGGGCTCTGCGCCGCCGCCCTGACTGCCGTCGCCGTTGTTGGAGTTGTTGGAGTTGTTGGAGTTGCTATTGCTGTCAGAGCAGGCGCTTAAAAGCGACAACAGGAGGAGCATTGCGACACTGCGCGCAGACCAACGGTGCGTGGCAGGGGAAGTCATTTTTGTCATTTTGGATAAGTCCTTGGCTGCGAGAGGTAACAAATACATGAATTTCACGGTAAGACAGATACGACCCATTTAGTTCCGTGGATCTCTTAAAAAAATTTATGCTTTGCTGGCGTCAGCAGCATCGCAAACGGCCACTACGGCCCACTCATTCGCTGCTTTGCTGCACCGCACGCCCTCATTACGCCGTGACGATGGCACGAAGCGCGGCGCCCATGACGGCTCAGTTACTGGTCACTGTCAGCGAGGGCCAAATATTACCACCAATAGCGAGATTGTGGCCATGAATCGCGCAAAAGCACTCGCTATACTCGTTGTCTATTGAGGTAACAGTGCAACGATGCGTCTGAGCAGACCCCCCGGGCGTTTAACGTCTTGGCTGGAGGGCCTGACCACACTCATTGCCGATTATGCTCTGCCCCACACCCTAGCGGAACTCGCCCATGAATCGCAAACTACTCATTACTGTTCACATGTACCTCTCCGCATTCTTTGCTCCCGCTGTGTTGCTTGTCGCGATCTCCGGAGGCCTTTATTTAATAGGCATCAAAGGCGAGGTGACGCAAGAGGTGATTTTTCAGAGTAATGAAATAATGATCGATAGCGACTCGGCGTCGCTGCACGCCGATGTGGCGAACCTGCTATCCATCGCCGGGGTGCGCTCGTACACGTTTGACTACGTGAAAGTGAAAGGGACGAGCCTCTACACTCGCCCGACCTCCTCCGACCACTATGTGATTAAAATCAAGCCAGGCCAACTCGAGCTTATACACGCACATCCCGATCTTCAGAGCCGATTGATCGAGTTACACAAGGGCCATGGCCCCCCGGCGTTCAAAACGTTTCAGCAAGTCTTCGCCCTTGGCTTGGTGATTATTATCCTGACAGGATTATGGCTCGGAATATCCGCCACTCGTCTTCGCCGGTCTACCCTTTTGACACTCAGTGCGGGGGCTGTAGTTTTCGGGCTGCTGTTACTTTAAGCGAATCCGGTCACTGCGCGCGCCCGCATCTCTCACCCTGCGAGAGAATGGTCGCGCACAGGTAACCTATCAGCATCGCGCTGGCTCGCAGCAGAACGCCAGCCGAACCCGCCGGGGATGCATCGAGCGAATCGTTGTGCGTGATCGCCATATTTGCGCTGACCCAGCCGGCTATTCTGCAGTGACTTGCCAGCGCCGAAATTCCTTGAACTGGTCCTGTATTTTAATTACTGTATATATATACAGTAATAGATACGGGTTCACACCTTGGACGTTCTCCAAAAATTAGAGATCCTGGCAGACGCCGCAAAGTATGATGCGTCGTGTGCCAGCAGCGGGACAGAATCTCGTAATTCCCTCAAAAATCAGGGTATCGGGTCAACGAGCTCCGGCATGGGTATCTGTCACAGTTACACCCCCGATGGAAGATGCATTTCTCTATTAAAAATTTTACTCACCAACTTCTGTCTCTATGAATGCGCATACTGCGTTAACCGCACATCCAGCAACGTCCCAAGGGCGCGGTTCTCTATCGATGAAGTAGTTAACTTGACCATGGATTTCTACAAGCGGAACTATATCGAAGGCCTGTTCCTCAGCTCAGGCATCATAAAAAGCGCCGACTATACAATGGAGCAGGTGGTGGCAGTTGCACGAAAGCTCAGACTCGAACATCGCTTTGGTGGGTACATACATCTCAAGACCATACCCGAAGCCTCACCCGAACTGCTCGCAGAAGCCGGCCTCTATGCCGATCGACTGAGTATTAACGTGGAACTGCCCTCTGAGAAATCTCTCAAACGCCTCGCGCCCGAAAAAAATGCGCACTCCATCGTGCGATCAATGGCTAACCTGAGCAGCGGCATAGAAGAATACAAAGAATCCCAAAAATTGGCCCGCAAGAAGGCAAACAAAAAGCTCATCGCGCCTAAATTTTCCCCAAGCGGCCAGAGCACGCAGATGATCGTAGGTGCCGATGCATCTAATGATGCGATTATTCTGCGCAAGGCAAGCCAGCTGTATAAATCGTTCAAGATGAAACGGGTTTACTATTCCGCGTTCAGCCCAATACCCGATGCATCATCAGAACTGCCATTAAAGCCTCCGCCATTAGTCAGAGAGCACCGCCTTTATCAAGCCGACTGGCTGCTTCGCTTCTACGGTTATGGTGTTGATGAGCTGACTGACGTGACCAATGAAAGCCAAGCACCCGGAATGCTGTCTCTTGATGTCGACCCCAAGCTGGCTTGGGCAATTCGGCATCGTGATGCATTCCCGGTCGATCTCAACCGTGCCGATTTCGAAACGATATTGCGCGTTCCGGGCATAGGCGTCATCAATGCTCGTCGGCTCGTCGCGCAACGCAAGGTAGCGACCCTTCGCTATCAAGATCTGAGTAAACTTCGCTTGCCCATCGAAAAACTGAAATATTTCGTCACCACAATCGACCATTGTCCTAACCCAACACAATTAGACGCGGCCAATTTCTCGAGCTTGTTTATCGCGCAAAAAAATCAGCAAATGAACCTTTTTGAATGAACAAGACCTATGTATTCCTTTTCTGTCACTGACTTCGACGGCTGGCGAACAATCGCCCGGGGGTTGTTACAGGCCAACGTAGCACCTTCAGAAATAAGCTGGCAGCCTCCGGAACAACACGGCCTATTTTCGCCAAGCTCTCTAGAGAACATTATTGATTCTGCAACGCGAGTAAGCAGCAGCTACACACATAAGATACCGCGAGACTTCCTGCAGCGCGCTCAACAGGCCGCCTGCTTTTCAGATAGGAAAGACCCCGCAAGAAAATGGTCAATCCTGTATTCGTTGTTGTGGCGCATCGTGAATTGCGGGAAAGAAACGTTACTTTTGACCTCTGACCCGGACGTGCGTTGCCTGGGCAGCATGTGTAAAGCGGTCAGTCGTGACAAGCACAAAATGAAAGCATTTGTGCGCTTTCAGCAGGTCGTTAGCCACGACGTTGAGATTGCCGGTCAAGCGTCCTGTGAGGGTGATGCTGAATATTACGTGGCATGGTTCGAACCCTGCCACGCTATCATCGAATCGATTGCGCCATTTTTCGTTAAGCGTTTTACCGGTATGAAATGGTCAATTCTGACCCCCGATGGCTGCGCCCATTGGGATATGACGCAACTCACACTATCGGAGGGAGTGCTAAAGCCCGAAATCGATGCTGATGCTTTTGACCTTTTTTGGAAGGCTTACTATCGCAATATCTTCAATCCTGCGCGTCTGAAGGAGCAGGCGATGCGCAGCGAAATGCCAAAAAAATACTGGAAATATCTGCCGGAGGCGACGTGCATTCAAGACTTGACCAGAGGCGCTGCTGCAATCACTGAGCAGATGATTAATGCGCCAGCGACGAATAGCAATCGCGCCCGTGACAAATCCAAGCGGTCGCGCAGTTTCAAGACACTCTGCGGTTAAACAATCGTATCGATCAGAATACTGGTGCCTGAACTGACGAACCCCATAAAAAACAGTATGTTGTTCATTAGCCGGCACAAGCCAGCTATGCTTGGCTATTGATTTACCTTGTTCCCCCTGATTATTAATACGTACAGCAAAAGCCATAGGCTGACGCCGCACAAATATACACCCACGGCTTGCTAATACTGCACCAGACTTATCGCATGCTTTTCGACACAAATTACGGTCTGTCATCTACCCATTCAGGACAAATCTCATTAGTCTTGTGTTTTACTGGATGTCATACCCCCCCCTGCGATTTTGCATGACGTCGTATAAAAAGGAGTAGCTGTGCTGAAGAATCTGTCCAAGCTGACTGCTGCCGCAATCATCACCATAGTGCTGTCGGCCGTCCTGCTGGCGCGCACCATTGGCGCGGGTCTGAATGAAATGAACCTGCAGAACGGGGATTGGGTAACCAGCACCGCCACAGGCACGAAAGACGCCAACATCATGCTAAAAGCGACGGTAGCACTGGGTGGTTTGCTTGCATCGGCCAAAAAAGACTCCATGTACTACCGCCTCAGTACAATAGCCGGCGAACCGTTGCGCCTGAATTGTCGTTACCGCATTGAAGGCACCGACTATGACGCGAACTGGTGGAGCGTCACCGCCTACGGCTGGGACAATTACCTGATTCCCAATTCGCCGCGACGCTACTCTTTCAACAATGAAAACCTGGTGCGCAATGGCGACGGTAGCTGGGTGATAACGGTTGCTGAAACTGAACAGCCGGGAAACTGGTTGCCAATTGGTCCCGCCGGGGCACCCGCATGGCGTAAACTTACCAATCACGACTTCGATTTATTGTTGCGCCTGTATACGCCGGGGGAGGCGTATCTTGATACTCCACTGTCCGCGCCACTGCCCAGGGTGACCCGAGAGGCCTGCCAATGAAATGGTTGAAATGGTTGCTCGGCATTGCAGCCTTCGCGTGGGCGGGCCAATACGTGCTGGCGCTACTACTCCCTAACCTGGCTATGGAGACCCTCTACTTACTTGGTGATGAGCGATATGGCCACAATCAACTAGTGGTAGCTCCAGTGCCCGACGAGAACTCCCGCCAAGTGGTGCGCCCCAGCCCCGACCTGCTGTATGCCAGCTGCCTCTACAACCTGCAAGACGGTGCGCTGACAATAGAAGCACCCGTCCCTGAGCGCTACTGGTCCATGCAGTTCTACCAAATGAACACGGACAACTACGCCGGTATCACCAACCAGCGCGACGAGCGTGACCGAGTCGGCACCATAGCCAAAGTGACCCTGATAAGCGCCGATCAATCACCTGAGGACTATGAAGGCGAAGTCATACAGTCGCCCACGTCACGGGGCATAGTGCTATTGCGCGCATCGGCGATAGGCGATCGCACAGAACAGCAAGCCGCACTCGACGCCAGCAGCTGTAGCCCGACCGCCCCCTCGTAGCGTAAATGAGTGAACCTGGCGCTTCTGCTGCAATCCGGAGGCCTGAAGGGAGGCGAATTTAACCTGCCTGCCCCAAACGATTTCCGCGCTATGCATGATTCGGCGTTTCATCGCATTATCGGTTATTGTTAGGTAGCAAAGATTGAAACCAGATTAAACACGGCGCGAATGTCTATTGCTGCCTACCGCACTGAGGGCCTTGTTAGGCAACGGGATTCCCTGTTATGGCAACGTGGGCTATGACGCAGCCACTAGGTCCCGAAGACACCCTTGAACACGAAGAAAAATAGAATCGCCAGACTTGCGCCCGCGGGCAGTGTAATGACCCAGGAGGCAAAGATATTACCGATGACACCGATATTCAGCGCACCGATACCCCGGGCGAAACCAACGCCCAACACCGCACCGACCAGCGTGTGGGTCGTCGATATGGGAAGACCCGTGCCGGACGCAATCACCACCGTAGCAGAGGCGCCCAATTCGGCGGCAAAACCTCGACTGGGGGTCAACTCAGTAATTTTCTTGCCCACAGTCACGATCACACGCCAGCCGTAGGTGGCCAGGCCAACCACGATGCCAACCGCGCCAACCAGTAATATCCACCAGGGCACGGCGGACTTGGCCGCGATTTCGCCGCCAGATTGCACTGTGCTCGCAACCGCGGCAAGGGGGCCTACCGCATTAGCCACATCGTTGGATCCATGAGCGAAGGCCATAGCGCACGCGGTGAAGACCATCAACACGCCGAAAACCTTCTCCACCGAGGCAAACCGCTGTGTGCCGCCGGTAACCTCCTTGATGTTGCGTATCATCAATGTACCCAGAGCCGCCACCAGCAGCCCTACCCCGACTGAGATAGGTATCGCGTTCGCAAACGTACTACCAAGGCCCAGGTCCAGGTCCAGGCCGACGTGTTTGAGTCCCTTCAGCAGGGTGACCATGGAGATCATAAATCCCACCATCCACATATAGATGGGAATATATTTCTTGGCCCGGCGGAACGGGTCCTCCGTATCAAGAATGAGGGCCTTGACGCTCATGAATAGACCAAAGGAAATAGTGCCGGCCAACAAAGGAGAAACGACCCAACTCGCTACGATGGTGCTGACCTTGCCCCAGTTCACCGCATCCGCAGAAATGCCCACAGCGGCGAACCCGACAATCGCGCCAACAATGGAGTGGGTAGTAGAGACAGGCCAACCCTTGATACTGGCGATCATTAACCAGGTGCCCGCCGCGAGAAGCGCGGAGAGCATCCCGTAGACCATGAGCTCCGGATTATCGTTCATGATCGACGGATCGATAATGCCCTTCCGAATCGTTGACGTGACCTCGCCCCCGGCAAGATAGGCCCCCAGAAATTCGAACAGCATGGCCACCAGAATGGCCTGCTTCAGAGTCAACGCACCCGAACCCACCGACGTGCCCATGGCATTGGCCACGTCGTTGGCGCCGATGCCCCAGGCCATGAAAAATCCGAACAGGCAGGCCATAATCAAGAAAACAGTGCCGTACTGGGCGATAATCTCCATACTGCCTCCCTACTTGGCCATGAGTATCTGCAGTCGATCGCCAACCGCTTCGGCATCGTCTGCCACCGTGCAGACCAAAGATATGATCTGGTAAAGGAACATTACTTCCACCGGCGGAAGATTTTTTTCCAATTTGAATAACCCCGCGCGCATCTTGATCGCCATTTTGTCACTGGTCCGCTCGAGCTTATCGAGTGTCTTGAGCATATCCTCTACCCGGCGAACCTCTTCCTGCCCGGTAAATCCAACCGTCAGCAATTCGTCCAGTTCCTGAATAGCGCTGAGCGCCTGATGAGAGGTTGCCGCAGACGCTTCTGCCAGCTCGACGGCGGCATCCTGTAGCTTCTCGGGAAACCGAATGCTGCGCCCGATCACCAGCCCCGCTATATCCTTGGCGGTATTGGCAACATGGTCCTGAATCCCGACCAGAGTCAATAAATCGGAGCGGGGCACTGGCAGGAAAAGGTTATTCGGTAAATGCTTGCGAACAGAGCGCTTTATTTTATCTGCCGCAGATTCCGCAGAGACAATATCTTTGTGCACCTGCTTGGCGGAGTCCCAGTCATCGGTGGCCATGGCCCGAAACAGCGCTGGCAACAGCTGTGCCGCCTGGTCTGCCAGCGCCATATGTTCCTGAATGGGACCGATCGGTGACCGTCCAAACAAGTTGCCAAGAGGGCTTAAAATTGCCATAAAGTTTGCTCTCGCTTCTCAGATTGTCGCAAGTGTAGGGACAAATACTGCTGTTGTCACGATGCCAACACGTTAACTCATGCTAATGGGTTAATTCGACACAGATTGGGTTTTACACGCCTGACATTCGCCTCAATACGCCACTAAATACCCTGCTCTTGCGCGATGCCTGCAGTTCATTCCCACTTTTGCGGGAAATGGCCCGCCGGTTAGCGATACCTAACCCGCTATTGCCCACAGATCCTCTCCGCGTGCCCAGCTGGCATGAAAGCCTGAGGGAACCCTCTGTGGCAGCTGCACCCTGCAAATGGGGCCCACGGTAATGTCGCGGGCATCGAACACCAGGCATTTCGATTGCCAGGTGTTCGAATCCGTAACAATCGTGGTCAGGTAGCCATCGTCTTCTTCGCTGCTGCGGGTGGCGCCCGGCTTGGGAGCAAAGACCGTCTCACTGCCAAATACACCCTCACCATAGTTCCACTGGGTGCGTTCTCCGGTTTCGTTATTGTACTTAACCAGGCCCGTAAAGCGCAGCGTATGGCCGCCCTCACTGAGCAAGGGTATGCGTTGGTGATAAGCATACTTTGATTGCACCCCATGGAACACCGGGTTGGTCTTGTTAAATTCGGTATTGAGATCGTCGATATCGCCTTCCCGCACTTCGCCGGTTAAGAGGTTAAAGCGCCAACGATAGTTATTCGCTTCAAGGCGCATATAAGCCAGCATATGCGCCAGCTCGCCCTCGCCTGCCTGGGCGTCAGGCATAGGGTTAGTCGAGCGACAGCCGTCCATCACCACCCAATCACCCACTTCCCAGCAATTACTCACGTGCAGTACGTAACAGGGTTCGCACTCGAACCAGCGCACATCGCCAGCGTTGCCGCGGCGCGGGAGAATACCGAATCGGGTGGGGATGTCCTGATGAAATGTCAGCACCCTCAGCTTGTGACGGCGCAGCACCTCAAGATCGTGAAAAAAAGGCAGATCATGTAATACGGCGTAATGCGTGGTAAAGCCGATGTCATGGGGCAGCCGAGGGCCGGGTAGGTCGATCGGCACCTCGTGCACTAAGTTTCCAGCGGCATCGGCAATCCCAAAGGTGAGATACGGCAGCTCGTCGCCATAGTCAAAAAACAAGAGTTCGCCCGTTGCCCAATCCACTTTCGAGTGCGCTGACAAACGCCGCTGATTGCGCCCGTCCAACGTAAACGGGCCCTTGCTTTCGAGTGTGCGTCCATCGAGAAGAAACGGATTACCCGCGTTGTACCAGAGGGTTACCAAATCGCCCTTGTAACAAAACACATCCGTATTGGAGGTATCCTTTATACCAAATTCAGACACACCGTAATCAAACGGGCCCATCACGCCTGGTGAAAAGGAACAACCCCGCTGCTGCTCTGCTAACAGAGCGTCTGTTCTGACCAGGCGGTTTCGGTAGGTCGCTTTACCGTCTTTGAAATAGACCGCATGTACCATGCCGTCACCGTCGAAGGGGTGGTAGCGGTTCTTGGGCTGGAACATGGGGTTGGCTCCGTTGCGCAGGTAAGCGCCGACCAGATCTGCCGGCAGTTCACCCTCAAACGGGAGATTTTCAGACACAATCTCATGCCGCGTCGGCGCATAGACCCCATGCAGATACGGGTTGTCCAGCTGATAGATCCACGGCGGTGCGTCATCAAACGCTGTAACAGCGCCGAGACAGCGCTCAGTACTGCCGAAGTTGGTGAGTGTCTGGTCTGGATTCATGGCGCTCCTGCTCCTCTTTCACCTCAATCCGTTTACTCAATACTTAGTGTAGCGTATTGACAGGGTTCTTACGCCTCTGCACGACGAATTCCAGCCACTGCTCGGCGTGAGACAATTTAATCAAAACCCCCTGCTGATTTGCTCTGTACTGCGCTCAGGTACGAATAAAGATGGCCGCCATCTTCGTTCGATGCGACAGCACAGGTAACACGATTTGCATTCTATTATTGGACATCGGCGACGAGTATCCTCCCGGGCTTGCCCGATGAGGGTGCTATCCGGACCATCACAACCTTTATGCTTCCCGCATCCACAACCCACTGCGGGCTTGGGGCCAGAGTTCTCTGCTGATGCGCTATAAATACACACTTTGTGCCCTTTGCTCACTTCTGTTGCTCACCGCTTGCAGTAATTCCTCCGATTCGCCAGAAGATCCGCGCCCCTCATTAGCACTGTCTGTGGCGCCAGCGCCCATTGATCTCAGCGGGATCAGTGCCCGTTTCTCGCCCGATGTGCCCTATGGCCCCTACGAGCGCAATCTTTTCGATATCTTCCTGCCAGACTGTGAAGAGCCGACGCCGCTGATTATCTACATCCACGGCGGCGGCTTTACCGGCGGCAACAAAGAGCGTTACTCGGAGGAGCAGATACGTGACGTTCTGCAGCAGTGTATCGCGTGGGCCACTATTGGCTATCGCCTGCTACCACCGCGCAGCGATGTGCCGCACTCCCCGGGAACGGAAAATGAGCGCGGCGTCATTGTTTCCCTCTCCGATGCTGCACGCGCCCTGCAGTTCATGCGCTACCATTACCAAAGTCTCAATCTGGACCCACAAAATGTCGCCGCCTGGGGTCGCTCCGCCGGCGCCGGCACGGCACTCTGGCTGGGCACCCGCGACGACATGGCAGACCCCGGCAACACGGGCCCGGTGCTGCGCGAGTCGACACGGATCAAGGCGGCAGGTGCACTTGCCACCCAGTCCACCTACGACATCCTTGGCTGGGAAACAGTGCTTCAACCGCTAGTGGATAGTTTGGTACCCGCGTTGTTCCCCAGCAATGATTTCCAGGCCGTGGCTGAGACTCTGGGCGCCACCGGCTACCTGCTGCGGTTTCTGGGCGCTGCCACTTTCGAGGACTTGTCTACCCCGGAATACGTGGCTTATCGAGACAACGTGGATATGCTCCAACTGATGGACGCTGGCGATGCGCCGATTTTTGTGGCTAACAGCACACCGGCACTGAATAATCCGCTCAATTTTGTGCTGCACCATTCATTACACGCACTGACGGTGAAGGCCCGCGCGGATGAAGTCGGCCTGCACAGCGTTGCGTATTCGACCGATCCTGCCTGGCCTTTGTACGACCCGTCCGGCGAGGAACTCACCCAATTTCTGTTGCGACATATTCGGTAACTTTGGCTGACCCAGTCACGCCAATGCATCTGCGTGGCTCTGAGCTCTGGCCTGTGATCACGGGCACAGGACATGTCACTTAATCCACATTGAAGGAACTGCCGTATGTTCTTATATACTCAACACGACTTTTACATCTCATTTTACTTCCAGGGCAGTGAAGTCTGAAGACGGAGCAAAATTATGAAAATCAACATTACCCAATTTGCCGCTTTGACAGAGATCGCTGACGTCACCATTCACTCGCTTGAGCAGGCACTTTATCAGGTAACAGTCGCTCTGCCCTCCGGGCCTCATTTGCTGGTCGATAAAAAGGGTAAGACGCTCCGCAGCCGCAATCTGCAAAGCATGAGAGAGATGCTACAGACACTGCCCGTTCGCTCGATAACCCTGCGGCATGAATCCGCCTATGACGAGATGATCGGGCAGCCCATTAGAGAATCCAGCAACGCACTTGAAGTCAAACTGTCTCATGACATGTATCCGGAGCCAATCGTTCACTGAACGACCGCTGGTTCCTAAAGATGAGCCACCACCTGCCCATTCCTAACTTTACCGCACGATTCTATATGCTCGCTGCGCTATTAATTACGGCAATGCTGGACGCTACCGCACAGGAGGCGACCCGCGACTCCTATGTTTATAGCCAGCCCAGTCGCGATGGCATCGGAAAATTTTATATGGGTAGGGAAATCGCCCAGGTTATGGGGCACCGTGGCGCCGGCTGGCTGCAAAGACCTGAACGAGAGAAAAAGGAGCGCACAGACTTGCTACTTGGGCTACTGGCACTGGAGCCCGGAGATACTGTCGCCGACATTGGCGCGGGAACGGGATACTTTTCACTCCCCATGGCCGCTATTGTAGGCCCGACCGGGCAAATATTGGCTGTAGATATACAGCCGGAGATGCTATCCATCATCAGAGGAAAAGCAGAAGCGGCAAATATTGACAATGTCCTGCCGGTACTGGCAAGCGAGGCCGATCCTATGCTTCCTGCCCATACGGTTGATGTTGTGCTCATGGTCGATGCTTACCATGAGTTCTCATATCCGCGCGAAGTCCTGACACGCACCGTGCGCGCCCTGAAAGAGAACGGTCGAATTGTACTGGTAGAATATCGAGCAGAAGATGCTGCCGTTCCGATCAAGCGCTTGCACAAAATGAGCGTTGCTCAAGCCCAGCGCGAGATGTCCGCCGTAGGTCTCGTTTTAGACCAGGTGCTTGATACCCTGCCATGGCAGCACGTGATGGTTTTTCGTCGTCAGTAATATCTCGCACCAACGACGTACTAAAAATATTTTCGCTTGGAGCACAGTAACTACCTGATTTTTCAGCATAGTGCCCATGAGCGTCGTTGAAACAGTAAATAATGAATAGCCGGGCTGCATGGTACGAGGCGGAGATACTGATTGGGTATTTTTGGATTTACAAAAAACGCGGCGTTTATTCTATGCTTGCAGAGTGCGTACTGTTTCGCATAAACGGTTTATGACTCGTGACTATCGGAAATGACTGTAATGCATGCTGACGAACTGAGAACACTTTTCCTGCAGCATATAAATCTCGCCAATGGTGACGTGGCGGAGGTATCTCGGGCTTTTTCAGCGCTTTATCGCGATTTTCAAACCGATGTCATTAGAGACGTTAATTGCTACAGCGTTGAGGGCACACCCTACACCTGGGTGGACTCGCTCTCCGGACGCAGTGAGCAGGTCATTCTTTTTTTTCACGGTGGTGGCTACACTATGGGAAGCACGGACGATCATCTTCAGTTAATTGCGTCGCTGGTCACCTTATCTGGAAAAAGCATGTTGGGCGTCGACTATCGTCTGTGCCCGCAGCACACATTTCCGGCTCCCCTTGATGACGCAGAGCGCGCCTATTGCTGGCTCCTCGATCAAGGTTATACCTCCGGGAAAATTGGCGTCTCTGGCATTTCAGCCGGAGCAACACTGGTAACACAATTACTGCACCGCTGTGAGTCTAAAGCACTCGATATGCCTGCAGTTGCGCTTGTCATGGCCGGCGTTATGGACTTTACCTTCGAGCGCGGCTCGATCTCCACTAACGGCATTTACGATATTGTTTCTCGAGAGCGGCTTGAAATGATCTCTAGTCTCTACCTCAAAGACGTTGACTCCCGTGATCAAACTGATATCTACTGCATACATCAGCCCTATGCCAACTATCCGCGCACTCTTTTTCAGGTAGGAGACCGAGAGGCGTTACTAGACGACGCTGTCGCGTGTCACGCGATACTGTCGGACGCGGGTCATGATGTATCACTGCATGTAGTACGGGACCTGATTCACTGCGGTCAGCTTTTTTCTTCAGTCTTTGAACCCGGGCAGCTCGCTTTAGCTGAAGCCGGTCGATTTTTGCAAGCGTCATTCAACGGCTTATAAAGCTATTCATCGACCGTCACTTTGTATGTAGAGAGGTTCACCTGGTGCTGCCACTTCACCACATCCACGGTCCAAAATCAGGCGAAAAATGGCCAACAGGGTACTATCGGTTTCTGGCTTACTCGCTATAAGTTGCAAGATATTGCAATCTGTTTCAGGCAACGCTGCTCACAAGCTTTTTCATCTGAAAATACATTGACGCTCTATCAATGCTATTACCGGTTTTGCCTATACTGTGAATACGCATGGCAGGTTTTACTCAGCATTTGGGGACATATTGCGCTTAACGTTTGTTGTTGGTGCGTCAGCATATAGACCACATGCCTTATGAGGAACAGTGAATGATCGACATCGACATTAATTTTGTGGAGCGTGGTACTGGCAGTATTACAATAATTTTTGTCCACGGTTTCACATGCAGCCTTTCCGACTGGAGCAACCAGATGCCCAGTCTATCTGACCGTTACCGTTGCGTGGCCGTGGACCTCCCTGGCCATGGCGATTCGGCCGCTCCGCGGGAAGCAACTATCGAGACGCTGGCAAACTCTGTTAATCACATGCTGGACAAACTGGCATTGGACGAGGTAGTGCTCATAGGGCACAGCATGGGCTGCCGCGTGATTTCTGAAATGGCTCGACAATCACGCGCTCGTGTTCGTGGCCTCGTTTACATCGACGGCAGCATAGTCGCAGACGAAAACGTCGAGGCTGCAGTATCAAGCTCGATTGAAATAATTGACCGTGTCGGTATGCGTCAGTTTCTTGACATGTTCTATCACGATTTTTTCGCGGTAAGCACAGCTTTAGCAATTAGAGAATCAATATGGGGACGTTTTTCGTCAATCGATATACCCTTCGCCCAAGAGCTTTGGCTCAACATGATTCGCTGGGATGCATTACAATCAAGATCGATATTGACCAGCCTTGACGTGCCAGCATTAGTAATACAGTCCACGTTTCTTAACTCAGACCTAAAGCGGGTTTCACTGTCGCCGGGGCAATCATCAACATGGGTAGACGAGGTATCAAAAGCGGTGGATGGTGCAGTCGTTCAAATAATAGAAAACGTCGGTCATTTTCCAATGCTAGAAGCACCTGAGCAGACAAACGAGGTGATCCACCGTTTCATTCAAAAGATACGCGGGGATGTACCGGCCAGATCAGCTAATAGTACAACATCGTCCAGAGCGGGTTAGAGAGCTAGTGTAGAGGTCGATCTCAATTCTGCCATATGTCTTCTGGATGAAGACGTATTGATCCCCAACGGGGTTTGCCCCGCATATTTTTTCATCAGACAATGTTCGGTCGTTTACTGAATAGAGCAATAATTCCGAGTGTAAAAAAGACCAAAATTGCAAGAAGAAGATAACTTTCGGAGTAGCTCCATCGCTCCGAAACTGTTCCAAATAACTTTGATCCGAGAGAAATGCCTAAATTTGCCGCTGACATATACACCGCAAACTGAGTTGCGGATACTCGTTTGGCACAAATACTCATGGCAATAGAAATCACACAGACCATCGCTACCGGATCGAGTAAAACCCAAATCGCCAACATTACCAGCACATACGTTTCTTCACGCCAGAGGTGCTCGGTTTGGGCAAGAATCAGGGCATGAGCGAAAACCACTGCTGTGGTGATAACCGACATTTTTTTTACCCCAAATTTATCAATAAATGGCCCCAGCGCCAATGCGACAAAGGCACCTAATAAACCCATAGTCGCGACAAGATTCGACCACTCTGCCGTAGACAAGCCAAACAGGCGCACAGCGGCAATTGGCATCAGCGCGTCACCATAGCCATTCACCAAACCGTGGAAAAACAAGATCAGAAATACAGTAAGACTCATCCGGCTCCAGAGTACTCGGTTTAGCGACGTAACCAGAGAGAAGATAGACGTTTTTTCCGGCAGAGAACCAGTGTGCTCGCCAACGCTCCAGGGAAGTCGCTTTTCACCTTTTCGCTCAGTGATACAAAAAAAGCCAAAAAAAATAATCGAGCAGACCGCAGCGCCGAGCAGTGCAGTCGCACCAAGACCGACTGATGTGAGCATAATGCCGCTAACTGCAGCCGCGGATGCCCAGCCGATGGCCTTGCCAAAGCTCATAAACGCATTGACTCTTCCCTGCTCGTGCTCCGGCACAAGATCTATTGCCATACCGTCGACCGCGACATCCTGCGTGGCCGCAAATGCTTGCACTGTTGCCGCTAGAACTGTTAGGAGAGTAATTTGCTGCACAGGATCGTCGATTATAACAAGCGCGCACATGGCGAGCGTCATGCCTAGTTGTGCAGCCAATATCCAGGGCCGACGCAATCCCATAGCAGGAAATTGAAAGCGATCCATCAGCGGACCAGTCGTCAGTTTAAAAACCCATGGCAACACGATGATCGCCAGATACGATGCAATAGCCGAGGCAGACATACCTTGACTGGCCAACCATGCTGGCATCGCTATATTGAGTAGACCTTTAGGAATACCCTGGGCGAAATAAAGCAGGCCGCACGCACAGTAGCGTAGAGAAGAGCTTTGAGATAGATACAAAATGACCTCCTATTATATATTTTCTTTGGGCATTTTTTTCTCGACAACGGCGCACCACCATCGGCGATAAGTATAACTAGAGCATAAAAAATGGCATCATTTATCTGCGCAATAATACCGCCCACAAACGGACCAGTGCAGTCGAGCACAGAATACAGTCGCGGCTATTCGGTACTAACTCCTTGTTTTAGTGGCCAATCAGGGCCGTTGACTAAACTGTTGGTTGCGAATGTATAAACACAGTGAATACTGCGTGAAGCAATCTGAAGAGACTCTACTCTCGAGATAACGTCGTGCTATTTCCCGGACAATGGAGCGTTACTTTGGCGACGCTGGCGTCCCAGCCAAGAAAAAGATCTGCCTAGTTTTTCGTCGCTCAACAAGAGTTCCAGACTACAAAAATTTTTTGCGAGCTCCATCTCTGAATAGGCAGAGTGGATGGCCGTATGACAGTCACGGCAAATGTAAACTCCCATCGCCAGCTGTCGTTTCGAATAGAGCCGTGCGAAGCGAACACGTCGGTGGACTTTGCGTGGAATCAGATGGTGGAAGCTGAGATCGAGCTGACGGGCACAACAGGGGCACGGGCCAACCGTCGCCTTGCGCTGCCTCCATGTCGGTATGGTGCTAGGCCGATTAGTGGACAATATTGTCGTCTGCAGAAAACGTGTGCGCTACGTGCTGTGCGTGCTCCAAAACGCGATCCGCCATCATGGTAGCGAACGGATCCATACAAAAACCCTGAAAAGCGGTCATGGACAGCAATAAAAAAAACTCTAGCAACTGCTCTTCGTCATCTACTCCCTTTAGCCGATCCTGCGCCTGCATGAAAAAAGCATACGCCTCGGGCTGACCAGAGCTTTCCAAATAGACGACCAGATCACCAACCACGGACGACATATCCTTCACAACTTCATCAATATTACTCATAGAACAAGTACGCAGACATACACTAGCCAGATCAGCCGTTAACACACTATCGTCCAGGAAGAAATCAAGAAATAGTGCAGAAGTTCAGCTCAATTCAATGATGGCAGGCTCAGACCGAGTAGTCGACGATATCGAAAAAACTCGCCAAGATGGCTATACGATATTCACTGGCATGTTTTGATTGCCAGACGTTTGATCCTACCCTGTCTGTGCGGCCCTGCTCGGGTGCAACAGCACATCAATCGACTCTATCAGCGACTTTCTCCGATATGGCTTTTGGATGAAACTGTCGCAGTCTATGTTCCAGCCCTCCAATTTATACAGCGCTTCTTCCGGGTGACCGCTCGACATGATAATTGGCAAGTCGCTGTATTTTTCTCTGATCTTGCCCCATGTCTGAACTCCACTGAGTCCTGGCATGGTAATGTCTAAAATCACTAGACAGAGGGACTGACCAATATCGTCTAGCGTATTAAGCGCCTCTTCGCCGCTCGACGCAAGGTGGACATTAAATCCTGCGGCGACCAAATGTTGCTTGAGAATAGAGCGAATCCCCTCTTCATCATCGACGACCAATACGTCACTGTCAGAGAAATCGTCGGGAGTATCTGATACCTCATCTTTTACAGTACGAGAGATTTCCTCTGTATCTGCGGGAAGCAAAAACGTAAACGTAGTGCCCTTTCCTTTCTCCGTCTCGATTTTAAGTTGGCCTTCATGACTATCAAGGATGCCACGGGTTGCAGCCAATCCAAGCCCACGTCCAGTAAATTTTGTAGTAAAAAAGGGATCAAATATTTTCGCTAATGTTTCGGAATCCATCCCCGCACCGTTATCACAAACCGTTACGTAGACCACTTCACCTGAAACTTTGCCATGCTCGAGGCAAGCACAGGAATCGCTTCTCGCGCTTGGAAGACCAGTACCCGTACTGACCGTAATTGTACCCGCCCCATCGCCGATTGCATCCGCCGCATTAGTGATCAGGTTCATCAGGACCTGACGAATTTGGGCAGACCCGCCGCGCACCAATGGCGGTTCGTCTGATAGCTGAAAGTCAATCTCTATATTTTTCGGTATCGTAACCGAAACCAAACTGCTGACCTCACGGATGAGCGAAGACAAGTCAAGAGCTTCTGTCATGTAGGTGGTCTCACCAGCATAAGCAAGAAGCTGGCTTGTAAGTTCCGCTGCGTTCGTAGCAGCGGTTTCGATATCACCGAGAGTCGATTGCATTGGTGAGCCCTCGTCAATGTCTTTACGAACGATCTCTGTGTTTCCTAACACGGTCATTAGCAAATTATTGAAATCATGCGCGATTCCACCTGCCAGAAGACCAAGCCCTTCCAGCTTTTGCGCCTGAATCATCGCCTGAGACTCTTTTCGGGCTTTTGTCACATCAGACATACGCCAAGCGCGGCCCTGAGTTACTCGGTCCGTTTGGACTGACAGAGTAATCACTTCCACCACTCTGCCGTCGCTCAAAGAAAGATCACACACCTCTGTCCTTGAAGATTCGAATGCCCCACTTCCCGGACGCCACATCTCTTGCATTACTTTCGGTTGCGGCTCACGAAGCTTTCCGTCCAGATACTCATCGATTCTTTGACCAATACCAAGTATTTCTTGCCTTGACGTACCCCATAGTCGTGCAAAAGCCTCATTGAGATAGCGAATTTCGCCGTTCTGATCTTTAAACAGAAGACCTTCCCCCATCGCCAGATCAAGGGTCTCCAATAATGCAAAGTGCTCCTCAGATTCATCTAGAGCGGCCCGGAGAGCTGTTCGGTCCCTGAGACGCAAACACTTTCCAGCCTCATGCCCACGACTTTTTTGAACGGTGGACACTTCGATTACAACAATACTTTGCACGCCCGCTGGTGACGTGAACTGATGCTCCAGCAAATCTGGCTCAGTTCTATCAGCCCGGCCAAGCGAAAAAGTAGGAACAACACTCTGCAGTATGTCATCAATCGGTGCTCCGGGATTTAACGTTCCCTCACCGAACAATTCCTGAGCATTTACATTGGCATAAAGAATCTGATGGTGACGAGTAATAATTACGATTGGATCGGCATCATGATCAAGTACGCTGGGAAGGGAAACACGCTCCAGGACAAAAAGATCACGACGTTCTACAGCGAATAGAAAAAGTAAACAGCTGAAGGCATATCCCAGTGCAGTGGGATCATATGAGAGTGGCACCGGACTGAATACGTAGACCATGTTCATAGACATTGGGACCGCTACTGCAGCGACGAGAAACCGACACTGCGCGCGGATCGTTGGATCCTGCGCAGCATAGCCTTCCGATGCATGGACAAAAACCGTAGCGAGGAGCGCTAAATAGTTGACAGCTGCCGTGACATACCAGAGAGGTCCGTACTCGCTTCTCATGAACGGTCGGATCTCAATAAATTGATAGTGCCAAGGATTTGTGATCAGAGCGATCCAAAGCATCGCATTAATCGCGATAAGTATGGGCAGACCACGGGTAAAATAGACTCTTCGGTAACCGACCATCTTTGAAAAGCCAGAAGTAAACAGCCACCAGCCCGGAGCGATCGTTAGTAGCCCCGTATAGACCATAACCATCCCAGCCCAGTGGAGTGATGCATTGCCGTGATGAATCGAGGCCAGCAGGTCTCCGAAAGAAAAGATTAGGGCCGAGGAAAACACAAGGGGTAGCGCAGGCCATAGGGCCGCTGGAGGACGTCGATAAAAGATATGGGTGGAAAGCGCCACCAGCAGGACGATACCGAGCGAAGTGGCGATCTGAGCTTCAGACATAACTAACCCAACTGAGGCTGACAGTTCCGGATACAGGAACCTCCATCGTCTCATAGCGCTACTTTGTACAGTATAGGTAGTTTTACGGGTACATTGTGTCCGACACGGCGCCCGCAATGTTCAAACGGCCCGGTTTAAACACTAAATCACCTACAGACAGGCTGCAGGATAAATCAGGCCAGAACCGTTATGGTAACCGCCCCGCGTCACTACTGATTGTAGATAGATTCGTGCAGAGGCAACGTAAAAAGAGATCATGCAGGTAAATTCAGAGTTCTTTTCACAGCCAATGCCAGCTGCTCCCCGGCGTACGGTTTGGCAAGAAACTCACTGACGCCTGCAGCCAGGGCCTCTTTTACGTCGTTACTTTCAGAGAACCCACTGACAATAACGGCTTTCTGCCCAGGGCAGATTTCAGCGAACTTTTTATAGGCTTCGAGACCATTCATATTGGGCGGCATCAGCATATCAAGTACCACCAGATCAGCACGCGAGCGATTGAGAAACTCTATCGCGGCTTCGCCGGAGCTAGCCGTTACCACATTATAGTTTAACGATCGAAGAATAGATGACGCTATCTCACGCTGCTCCTCCTCATCGTCTACAACGAGAATAATCTCACCTGAACCCTTTAAATCGACAGGGCTCTCCGACAATTTGGTTTCCTCGAAATCATCGCTGCACACCGGAAAACTCATAGAGAAACAGGTGCCAGAGATAGCATCACTGGTTACGTCGACATGACCGTTGTGCTCCTGCACGGTGTTCCAAACAATAGTAAGCCCCAAACCCGTACCACTCACACCCATAACTTTGCGGGTATAAAATGGTTCGAAAATTCGCTTTATATCGTATTCTGCAATGCCCGTCCCGGAGTCACGTACCTCAAGCGTTGAGAATTCACCCTGAACCCGCTCATCTCCTTCGGAAGAATTATGAAACACATTTCCTGCAGTTCTTATCAGTATATTGCCTTTACCTTCTATACTTTCCGCACTATTTATTACAAGATTCATGAGACTTTTGAATATATGAGTACGCGAACAAAATATATTTTCTATATTTTTGTCGAGCTGCTTTTCAATTGTGATTTGAGGATACCGGGTTCTCAGTGAGGAGGCTTCTGGCGACTCAAGGTACTCATCCACTATGCTGTTTAAACAGCAAGATTGTTTTGTACTGGCAACACCTCGAGCAACAGTTAGCAGATCTGCCACCACATCGGCCGCTCTGTTTCCCGATCGTATCACTGCCTCCAAAGGCTTTCGAAACTCACTGTCTGCCGGCAGTTTCATCAATATCAGCTCCGGATAATTAATAACTCCTGAGAGGATATTATTCAGATCGTGAGCAACGCCGCCGGCCATCATGCCTATAGCCTCCATTTTTTGAGACTGCTGCAACTTCCTGTTTATCACTTCTTTTTCTGCCTCCGCAGTAATACGCTGCCGAATTTCATAAATCAAAGTTTCCCGTTCGGCATCAAGATTCATGTTCGCAGATATGAGTTTATCAAGGGTACGCTTTAGTTGTTCAAATACTATCGAGATGCTTATAGCGGTCACCGCGTTTAATACGATAGCACTCACCGAGAGAAGTGCCCAACCTTGCATGAGATTGCTCTCTGAATTAGTCCAGTTTGCGTAGCCAGCGTGTATTGAAAAGCCCGCCACAGTCATCATCAGTGTAGTAACGCCCAAGGTGACAATTGCAGCTTGAAGCCCAAGCAGTACTGCAGCGAAAATCGGTGCTGAAAAAAACCAGTTGATCGAGTAGTCCGCATCAATAGTAAAGAGCAACGATATGCCAATGAGATAGCATGCGACTATCAGAAATAATGTCTTAACCAGAAACGAAAACGTTTTATAAAAGTGAAAGAAAAGAACAGAGCCATAAATTAGCGTATTAAGTATTACGAGATTCCAGAACCCCTGACCGGCAGCAGCATAGGTGCTTGGAATATAGGCGACTAGGCCGAATAGTGAAAAAATTAAATAAACGAAATTTAACTGTTTTTCCCGCCAGTACTGTAGATTTTTGATCTCCCCAGAATCGCCAAGGAAAGGCTGAATTTCTGGAAACATTTTCGTTATGAGGTTCTTGTTTTTTTCAACAGCCATCCTGGCCTCCTGCAGCCTGAAAGCAATCGCAATATTTTTTGGATTTATCCAAGTGTTTAGTGCGTTTCAGCTATATCGTCGATTCTTTAAAGGCGCGGAACTGATCAAAATTTCGGGCAAAGCTTCCCGTTCCTGTATTTCTCTGTTTGTATAATCTAACGCACCATAACAATTGTTATTGTCTTATTTCCGTTTTTATGTGCATCTTCTTTAGATAATAACCTATTCAGACGAGAACAGACATCGCTTTTATCCGCGTCTACACTACAGATATAAATCAAAATTCCCTATAGAAAAAAGAAAACTCCAGAGTCAAAAAATTCGCAACGCTTATTTTTTTAGCATCATATTACGCACTCAAGCTTCCGGGGCTGAATGCCTATGTCGATGAACAACGTGAGGCGCGTCTAAGTACAGTAATTAATCGTCCTTACGGTCAGTTTTTTCGCAGCTAGATCCAATGAGATTATCTTTTACAAAGATTCAGGCTGCCCACACGTTACCTGCGGCTCAGGAGCTCGCGATTGCTGCGGAGGTCAGTCCCGGATAGCTATGAAAGATAGGGAGATCGCATGGTATGTAGGCCAATGTCACGTCATGATGAACAATTCAATTTAATACTGACAGAACTGGTTGTAAGAATTAGCGATTGTCTACTGGATTTGCATTACACTAAATAGAAATACTCTGGCAAAGTTCAACTCTTGACGACTGAGCAAATCGTGAAACCATCGCTCTCTAGTGCGAGAAGCCAACGAACGCAGAGTGATTGGTACAGTCAGGAAAACGCAGTGAAGACGTGAGCAGGGCCTAATAGAAACAGGATTCGCTTTTTGAAAATGCTGGTAACATCGTTCGTTTCCTTGTCTGCGGG
>CAJQQW010000204.1 GCA_905480565.1 uncultured Halioglobus sp.
ACAAAACGACAGACTTTATCCGGAAAATAATTTCTCGCTGAGTGGCCACAAGAGAGAGTATTCTCTGCCGTCACCAAACGTAAAGGGCGAGAAATAGGTCATTCCCTTAAAAATAGGGCGACTGCTTAGCATTGAGACGCTGTGTGCAGCGCTTATCGGAACCAATCTTCTTTTGCATTCCTTGCGTACATTACCTCGAAACACTAGGAAGGTTAGTAAAAATGTTTGGAATCTTTAAGTCGTCGCCACTGAAAAAATGGCGAAAGGAATATGATGCCTTATTAACTCGGGCGTTTCAGGCACAGCGAAATGGCAATATCCGACTGTACTCCGATTTGACCGCGCAGGCAGAAGCGCTGAAAGTTAAAATCGATCACGAGACGAACGCCTCGACTGCCTGAGGGAGGTGCACTGCAGACATGAACCAGTGAGACTTTTTGCTGTCTGGTCCTTGTTCTTTGGGCATTGGTCCGTGGTCTTTTAGGGCGTGGCGCGCGGGAGCCCAAAATAGACCCGCTGATGTGCTCATGGAATCCTTTTCGGGGCATTCTGGCCGTAGAAAAGCATGGGCCGTGTTTGCAACGTGTTTTGGTGCTCCTGCTAGGCGGTCGATGGAACGTCGGCCTGTCGCATGTCCCCGCAGTCAAAGAGTTTTGATGATCAGAGCGGCAGGCGGAGCGTTCGCTCGAAACTATAAACGGAGTGCGCCGCGCTTAGGTAGTGGGCTGACGAGATCGTAAACTACTGTTTATCAGTCGGCTGGTCATGAATAGCTCATAATGCCTCGCCGCTTCTGTACTTGATCAGAAAAACAGTCCTTCGATTACGTTCCAGCATTACTATCTAAATGACCGGATGAGTGCAGCCATTCAATAGAATCGCGCAGCGTTTGCTCAGTCGTCAGATATTCAAGGTTCAGTGTTTTCCTGATCAGGCTGTCATTCGCGATAGCCCATTCCGTGGCATAGGTAACTGATTCCCGGCTGAGAGGAAGGTCCATGTTGACAAAAGGGCTCAGAGCATCAGCGACCGCGCCTGCCGCTCGGAGCAGCCCTGGCCGGACGCTGACGCGATGCAGTTTGCGGCTGGTGATTCGTTTCATCAGTCTTGCATACTCTGTCCAACTGTAATAGTTGCCGCCGACCAGATATCGCGCAGGAGGGCCTCCACGCTCCAGTAGAGCCAGATGTGCTTTAGCTAGATCTCGAACATCAATAATTTGAATCCCGCTGGACGTATCGAGCAGTAAGCGGGTGGCTAAAAATGTACGTAAGCCTATCATGGCCTCGCTCAGACCTGGGTCGTCAGGCCCCATGATGCTGCCTGGGTAGGTCGTATAAATGGGCGCGCCCTTGCTCTGTAGCTCACGCACAAATTTCTCACACTCGATTTTGGATCGACCATAACCTGACAGTGCGGTCCCTAGAGGAGAATGTTCATCAACGCCTGCAATGCCCCTGCGAAACAACGCGGTGGTGCTAGACACCTGAACCATGCGACGAATACCGCGCTGCCACGCTCCCCCAAGCACTAGCCGAGTCCCCAGCAAATTATTATTTAGTACTCTTTCGGAGTCACTAGCATGCACGCTTACCAGCGCTGCAGAATGAACCACCGCATCACAGCCATTCAGCGCATGGTTTACGGATGCCTCATCAGTGATATCACCCTCAATATAAGGCAGATTCTCAAGTCCAAAGGGCGCGAAAACACGTTGCATTTTCTCTGGATTGCGAACCAGCAGCCTTACCGAATGACCCGCATTCACCAGCGCCCTTACGGTATGGAAGCCGACAAAGCCTGTTCCTCCGGTGACCATGACGTTGAGCGCTTCTTGTGTCATTACAGGAAATCCTTACTTTTCACTGGGATAAAAATTCACCGTAAATATACTTCTCTCCCACCGCCAAAAAGTTTCTGACAAATTAACTTGAAGCGATAGGCTCGACAAGCTTCACGACTTCGACCGGATGGCCGAGCATAATCGCCTGATCACTTACGGGCTTCATATGCGCGTTACCTCCAGGAATCACTTTATTAAGGTTTTCGCCCGATAACCTCCTGCTAATGAAGATCAACCTTAGGCTCATACCACCAGAGCTAGAGTATTAAGTCAACGCGAGGAGGCGCCAGCTCCGTTCTGGAGAAGCTCAATGCAGCAGCGACTCCTATAGCGAACGGTCGTTTTTTATGACGGCGTGGAGTGTCAGTATATTTGCGGAGGAAAAAAGCGTATGACGAAGCATACGCCGGAAGGCATGTTATGGCATCACAGTATCGCAGTTTTCGCCCTATTTGCGGGCGTCGTTGTCAAGAGAATAGCATACGTGCTCGAGCGATTTGATCATCAGCGCCCGAACCTGAACTATTATAATATCAAGGGTGTTCGCCCCGCGGGAAATGCCGACTTTACAAAAAACCAGGACTCGATCGCGTAACGATAGTCTGTCATTGAAGGGTCGCGGTGTGTCCGGTGTAATAGCCAGTGGTCGAAAATAAGCATGTCGCCGGCACTGAACTTTGGCGTGACGATCGGAACCTGTTTACGAAAGTTCTCGTCAACGTGAGAATCGGCAACAGTCCAGTCGTGTATATTGCCTGATGAATTCAAAATATAGTGATTCAACCTTTTTAGGACGAGGTCCATGCCTGGGGCTGTTTCGCCGCAGTCAGATAGGGCAGTCCAGACATTCATGGACTGAATGTCTACTGCATCACCAAGAAAACGCCCGTCTTGATGCCATTCCGTGGTAGTCCCCGGCGCAGCCTTCCACAGGACAAATTTGCTAGCTGACATAAAAGGCGTATCACCAAGAAATTCTTCGACCAGAGCAGTAATACCCAAACGTTCGAACAGGTCACAAATCAGATATAAGGCATGGGGAGCGTCCACCGCCAGGCACGCACTAGCGTTCTTGGCAAATTCCCGGGCGCCCGCGACGTTCATGGCTTGCTCTCGCGTCGGGTATCTGGCAACGCTATGCAAGCGTGGATCTGAATTTTCATTTTTGAAAGCGTGGTGCGACGCTTCAATAGCGTTTCTCACGGTTGCCACAGTGCCTTTGTCAACTGCGCTGGGTAGGTAGAGGCAGCCCTTGTCGGCAAAGGCTGCGCGCACGACGTCAGCGGTGACGTCATCGAGAGAACAGGTTGGCATTTCCTGCTCATAGTCCAGCGTCGGGGTTGAGCGTGCGGCTTTAACTGGAGTGGGCTTTGCGTCTTCGAAGGATTTTGAGATGCGGATATCTCTCATCAGGATTTCCCTTTCCGCGTTGGGACTGACACGGTTCGCGGCCATCAAGTGCTGAAGCGCTTCCGACGTTTTGCCTGATTCATTTGCTTGTTCGGCGGCTATATCGTGCTCCGCCACTGCCATGTTTGCAGCCATTGTTGGAATATCCTCCGCCTTGATACGATGCAAGCAGGAAGTTTAGTAGAATTGCCGTGGCGAGCAAAGTCAAATAAGTTGGTTTATGTGACATTTATCAGCTAACGGCTAAAATATTTGGAGAAATATGCAAAAAGCGTGTTCGTTATTGTGGTTGACGTGTTCGCGTTTCACACAGGTTTGTGAAATAGAGCTACACCGGCAGTGTTAACGAATTTCATTTTCTACGCGTCCAACGTTTGTCACAGCAGTGTGGCCCGGCTCGCGAATGGAGTCCCCATGTGTTGTGCAGCCTGTAATACGCCAAAGTATACTAAGTAGGCAAGCCAAGCAGCGCGAGGCACGCCGGGCAATGGTGATGATTTGGAACGGACACAACGATGATGAGCCTGCGATATGCCATCGCAAAAAAGCACGAGAAGCAAGGCCAGAGTACTACCCTGTGAAGTTGACGTAATTGGTAGCCCCCGCGAAAAAACAGCAGATATCGCGGACTGTCGCGGTGCATCCTGGCCTGCGTCGTCAAACTTCACCTTAATTACAATCTCAGCGATCTCATGGGGTGATTCCTCAGGGATGGCTCTCTTCCATTATTAATCGCCATTGGATTGCGGGTGCACTGCGTTCGTTGTTGATGTATTTCGCTCATATAGCCCCATAATAAGCAGGCGCCTATGCGATCTATTATTTCGTGGCTTCACAGTGGGGTGACCTATGGACTCTTCCGTACCAAAAGAAGCGTTGATACCGCCTGAGGCGTTTCTAGTCTAACTCACGGCACTGTACTTTCTGTTCAACACGGCCTAAGTTATAGGTATATCGAGCCATGGGGCTTTGTCATGCTAATAAAAAAGTGCTTTTGGTGCTGATCGTGATTTCCTCATCTATCGCCCTGGGAAAGCGGCACCGAGAGAATCTGCTAGCAGCACTCCGTAGTCTTCCATGAGATGCTCAGCAGGATTTTCTTCATGAAGAAGCCACGCAATAGGCTCGCTCAGACGATTTCGCTACGCATGATCACTAACAGTGTGAGTGATCAGGATGAAAAGGTGGAGTGGGAGTTTCTTTCCTATCAGCATCTACGCATTAAGTACTCATATAATTTGATCTTGCACCGTGCAAAGCAGCAGAGGCACGTGATAGGTACGCGGCAGGAGGTAGGGCATTGAAGTTTCTCTATGGAATTGCCTGGATCGCCGTTTTGGCTGGCTGCAGCGTATGGACTCATGCAGAAATCGCCGAGGACGTTTCTGTCGTCGTGCTGTTTGATCGATCGGCGAGTATGGCCAAAGAGATGGACGGATCGACGCGTATCGATCTTGCCCGAACCGCATTAAACACCTGGAGCGAGACGCTTGCCGGTCGCAGCAATGTCGCAGTACGATTTTTTGCAGGTGGCGTTGATGAAAATAATATTGCCGCTAATTGTGAAGCCAGCGAACTTGTCATATCTTTCGGTAGAAATATCGACACGGCTGACATTGTGTCCCTGAGTGCGGGCATTCGCGCCATCGGCAGGAAAACTAATATCGCTCATGCGCTGGAGCAAGCCCGTACCGATCTGGTCGGAAGAGGCGACGGTAAAATCCTTTTAATATCTGATGGGCTTGAGAATTGCGAGCGCGACCCTGTATCGCTGGCGAAAGACTTGGGTGACATGGGCATTGAGGTCGATGTGCTAGCGATAGGCGAAGCGCAGGATGTGGCAGGGCTGGGAAAAATCGCACTGGCTTCAGGCGGCTCTTTCAGCATGGCGACGAGCGCCGACCAACTAGCCGAACAAATGCAACAACAGCTCCCTGACTTTGATTTCCCTGACATGCCGGCTAATTCAGCTGCAGTCGTACACGAGAGTTCAGCAATGGTCTCCGTTATTGACGCGCCATCAGCTCCCCCGGTAAAAGCGGCTCCTGCCATTGAGCCACTGGTGCTGGAGAGTACCGAGGTTAGCGAGGATCAACCGGGGCGCGTTGCAATAGAATTGATACTCGATGCCAGCGGTTCCATGTGGGGTCGCATTGACGGGAAAACCAAGATAGCGATAGCCCGCGATGCATTAAATGAAACGCTGAGTGGTCTGGATAATCCAATATTTTGGGTAGGCTTGAGAGCTTACGGCTTTGATAACTCTGTGCCAAAAACCGAGGAGGCATCCTGCCCCAACACGGAGTTGCTGAGCGATATCTCGGCTTCTAACCTGCGTAACATACGCCAGGTAGCGTATGAATTGACACCTTATGGATACACGCCTATTACTGAGAGCCTGTCGTTGGCAGGCGATGATCTAGCCGCCATTGAAGCTGACAGCCGCATGATAATTCTAATCACTGACGGCAAGGAAACCTGTGGTGGCGACCCCATTGCGACAGCTGAAAAGCTATGCAAGCAAGGCATAGGGCTGGAGACACATATTGTTGGGTTTGATCTGGAGCCCGATGTGGTGGCGCAAATGAGGCGTGTTGCTAAAGCGGGCTGTGGCACCTACACCAATGCAGACGACGCGAAAGAGCTGACACAGGCGCTCCACACGATTGTTGAAAGCGCACAGGACAAAATCGATCCCACCTGGTTGCGTACGATATACCCCACCGAAGGGGGCAGTTCCAGGGACGAGGCGGTCCCATTAGAGCCTGGCACCTATACGCTAAAACGCAGCCTCGCCAAGGGCGAGCAGATGTATTTTCGAGTGAATACGCAGCAAGCACAACACGGCGTACTGCGTGGCCTGATACAGGCCGCACGACTCGTAAGAAAAGGCGAGGCTATGACCGAATCAACAATCGGTCGCGCACAGTTCGCGCTGACTATCTACACACCCGACGATAAAAAGCGCAGAGGACGCAAGATGCGCCTGTCAGGCGAACCCGGTACGTATAAACACATTGGTTATCTGGATACCTACGGTGATGGCTTCGTTTTCTCCATTGGTAGCGATTACGACACGGTCCATAAAGACTCATTGTTCAATGTAAATATACGTGAAGCTGGCGATCGGTTTGAGGGTGTTGAAGCACCTCGCAAGGACGATTTGGTGCAACCGGTAGAGTTGCCGTCTGGCCAGAGTGTAATAGGGCATCTGGGTGAGGGTGATTTCGAAGATACTTACAGGCTGCCTATGAGTGGCGCTCGCGCTACCGTGCAGATGCTCGATGACGAGTATCCATTCGGCGTAGCAATCTACTCAGTAGACGGAGAACGACTCTGGCGTCAACGAGCAAATGGCCAAATGAGTTTTGAAATTCCCGCGGGCGCGGCTGGCGGAGAACTGGTTGTCGAAGATAAAAACCCGGTGTTAAAACAGGCGTTTACAGGCTATGAAATATTACTATCACCGCCATAATATAGTTAAAGTCTGCGTCATTTTGGTCGCCTTGTGCGCAACAAAGCTGTACGCAACAGAAAGCGCTATCGAGCAGCGCCTGGAGTCATACTTTCAACTGCTCAACTCGGCGTCGCGCCCCACCGGCCCCGCCATTTTTTCCGAAGCAAGTCAGTTTTGGCTAAAAGGTGTGCAGGGGCAACACCCGTCAGTCAGTCGGTTTTTTTTGCTACATGATCCAGGCGAATGGGCGGTGAAGGATATCCAAAAAGCAGGGGATTACGCGGCTGTAACCATCGCTTTCGATTCCTCAAATTACACACAGCCCTGGCTGACACAGTTTGAGCTGCTGAGCGTCAATGGCGTATGGATGTTGACGGAATTTAACGATCAAACGCAGCGCCCTTTCGATGACAGCAGCGGGAGTCAGAGTGAGTTTGTAATGGCTTACCTGCAGACGATTGAAGTGGCGATAGCGCAGCGCGACGGCACAGACGATAGCGAGGAGCTCAACAGGATCAAACTATTTTATGAATCCGGAGCAGGGTTCTGGAAACCCGGCACAGTTTACAGCGTAGGGTTCATGTTGTGGATGGATCAGCAGGCACCCCGGAGTTACGAGGTGATCAGTGCTATAGATAGCGAAGTAACCGTGCGGTTCAACGATACACGACGGCGGGGTGATCAGGCGATCCGCTTCACCGTCAGCGAGGAGCGCGGCCGCTATTATCTGGTGCAATATATTAACGAGGCGCTGGAACAGCAGCAGAAGGCACAGGAAGAAGTTGCAGTCCAGTCCATGCAGTCACTGGAGCAAGTGACCGTAGGTAATAATTCATCGAGGCAAGTAGTGGATTCTCAGCTGAATATTTTGGCGGGTGCCGGACAGGGCTCCGGGCTCTATCAGGTCATGAATGAGGTGGTAGAACGCTCGGAGCCCCTCTGGGTAACCTCTAAAGCAGCCCGTGCATCGCTTGGTCGGCTCGTGGGAATCTATGCTGGCATGTCGGCTCAGGCTCTCTCACCAGATTGGAATCTGGCAGTAGAAGCCCTGGACGGCAAAAAACAAGTGGTCATCGCGCGGCCACATAGTTCTGAGGACCTGGGTGCATTTTCGAGTTTATTCGATGGCATTCGCTTTCAAACGATACAAGCGAGTGAAGGTTGGAAGATTGAACACGCGACGGCTTTTCGTGATTAACCGGTGCGATAGCAGACACGTTCCAGGGAAATTATACGTCTGAGAAGTTTCAACCCCTTCCTGTTAGTATTATCCCCAGAAGCCGTCACGCTCGTGTAGGCGACTTCTTTTTCTGCCTTGCGTTGTGGCACGGTCTGTCGCGACTTTCAATGGGATGGGAAACAGACGATGTGGATTGATTGCTTCTGCATGTCTGAAGTTGCGCTACTTGTCTATTGTTACACCTCAGCTCCTCGTTTTTATCTACTGCTAGAATCTTAAAAAACTGCTATTTCCACTGCTTTACTCACTTTTTCCATGACGGCAAATCGCGAACCATTTTTATGTCATTGATCATCGCAAGCGCCTGCCACTCCTCCAGTGGGAAGCGAATACCGTCTTCTTCCTCTCCATACTTATTTTTCAGCTCACTTTCGATTGTTTTATTAAAATCAAAAGCACCGATGCCTCGCATACCCCAGCCGCCAAATAGGCGGGCATCAACAACGGTAAAGCTTATAATACTTAAATCGCAATGCCTTTCGTCTTTCGCTATGCGGCGAAATACACGGTTAACGCTTTCAAAATTACCCTCTAAAGCTTGCAGGAAGTGGCTTCTGCTTGCGAGCAGAACACCGGTCACTCCGCACGTCTCATTGTTTGCCTGACTCTTATCCGTAATATCATGAACAATATCCCAGTTGAGAGGTTGTGCACTACGACTTTTGTAAATAACGCGATACATTCATTGCTCTCTGTCTGTTTTCCGCTTCTTCTGAGTGTACACGTTTGGAGACGCTCTCTCATCAGTCAAGTCTATTGGCGACGAGTTCCTCGGGTATCGCTACAAGGCAAGCATTCCTGAAGGTGTTTATACTATCCGGAGAGGCCCTTTGTCGCGCCGTCCGGCCAATAAACGCCGGAATATCTCGCGGTCACGATGCGGCGATCGACAAACAGGCCTTCGCTAACCAAGCGGAGATTTGAGATATTCGGCCTGGCAGGATTTCATCGAATCAGCCACTCTCGCTTTCCCCTGTGTGAGCAAAAAGAGCTTAACTTACCGTGTATTTTACAGCTGTTATCGGCTGCCGACTTTTTGCTCGGAGCGGGCCCCAAGTTCTTCGGCTGGAAGGTGATTGACGATCATGAAATCGGGTACTAGCAGAGGGTTATCCGGCAGGTATTGCCGCATGTTATCCAGCCACTGTTGCAATGCCGGCACCTGTGCAATTTTCAGGTTCTGCTCCGTGCCCACCATGTAGTTGAAAACGAGTTGCGGGTAGATGGCGAGATCGACCAGTGACGGTTGCTGCAGACCGCCAAAGAAGGGGCCTTCCTTCAGGTGCTCCAGCAACTCCAAGCCCACGCGCATTTGCATATCGGGTAAAGATTCCGTCCTGTCAATATCACACATCATGTGCTTGATGAATGGCGCCATTTTGAGAATCTCTGGCCAGGCGTTACGAATCTCATCTGGCAGAGGTGTCTGGCTGCTTACGATCGCCGCCATGCGCCAAGCCGTTTGACGAAACCTGGCGGTCATTTCGGTCTCGTGTGCAAACCTGAATGAACTGAGAATCAGGCTGTCTGTCACCCATTTATCCATGCCTAGAATCAGGGTTCGTTCTTGCTCGTTACGACCAAACAGTGGCTGGCCGGGAAATAATTTCTCCAGCCACAGCGCTATGGGCGTGGAATCATTACGCCATTCGCCATCGATCTGCAGGACAGGCACCTGCGACTGGCGGGTAAATGCTATCTGTTCGGGGTTGGTGGGATCGACAGGCACAAATTCGAACGGCAGTTGCTTGTAATAGAGGCAGCAGCCTAGCTTGCGTACAAAAGGACTAGTTGAATAGCCGTAAAGCCTTATTCCCGCCATTAGTTGTCCTTAAAGTAAGCGCCTTGACAGCAAGGCGTTGATCCTTAGAGAGCCCTTTACCGTACGCATACATGAAGCTGCCTGCAGCTGTGGATGGCATTATTACTAAGTTAAACTCGATCTGCTATGTCTTTGCAGCCCAAAATACTGTCTTTTTTTTTCGAAATGAGCAGTGAGTACGTGCTCTTAAAAAGACATGTAATGTAAAATGGTAGTTATGGATGCTCTGTCGGATATTTTAAAAGCCACTCGGTGGACAGCCAGTACCTATTTCAGTGGAGCTGACGCAGGACCATGGTGTATGCAGGTTCTCTATCGGCCTCAAGGAATCTTTCATGCGGTTTTGAAAGGACACTGCTACCTGAGCCAAAGCGGAAACCCCGAGGCCCTCGTCCTTCGGGAGGGAGACATTGTTGCTTTTCCAACCGGTGGTGAGCACAGGATAAGTGACACCGAAAAAAACCTGAAGCTTTCTGTCACGAACGTGATCAGGTTGCCGGGCGACGATGACGTGATGGTACTCAAGCGCGGCGCTGTCAATTTTTCTCAGAGAGAGCCTGATAAGCTTTCGAAAGGAGCTGTGCAGCTGCTTAGCGGAACAATGTCTTACGATACCTCGATTCGGCATCCCCTGTTGAAAGAATTGCCCTGCTCGATACACGTCGACGAACAAGAAAAAGACGTCCGTCAGATTTTGCAAAGCGTGATCAGTGTGCTTGTCAATGAGAACAAGGTAGAAACGCCAGGGTCAGAATTGACAATAGACCGTATGACAGAGGTACTCTTCCTGCAGTTACTGCGGTGCCACATGCAGAGATCGACTCACTCAACGGGTTATTTTGCTGCGCTTTCGCACCGACATATTGGCGTGGCTTTAAATCTCATCCATACTGAAAGTGACGGATTGTTGACGGTGGAGTCGCTGTGTGAGGCAGCGGCAATGAGTCGTACCCGCTTTAACACGCATTTTACACAATTGGTCGGCGAGACTCCCAAGGCTTATCTGTCCAATACTCGCCTGTTGCGCGCGAAAGCAAAATTGCAGGACAGCCAGGAGCCTATAATAACTATAGCGGAGGCAGCGGGTTATTCGTCGGACTCATCATTCAGCAAAGCAGTCAAGAAGCGCTTTGGCATGACGCCGGGAGAACTCCGAAGGTCTAATCGCTAGCAATACCGAAGCCTGGGATGGAGCAATTTAGGCCCTTATTTTTGAATAGTTTTATTTATATTATTGCGTTGAAAGGAATAACAAAATAAAAGGTAAAAAAGACAGTGGTCGCGCACACGTGAGATGACACAGTGCCAGCATCGATAGATAAGTAACGTTGAGGCGGTGGGTTGCATGCAAGATAAAATTCTAAAATATTTTTTTAGCTGGATGGCCATTACTTTTCTCGTGTCAACGGGATCTCAGGCGCAAGCCCAGCCGTCCGGTCCGACGCTGGACGAGCCCTTTCACATGCCGACCCTGACCGACACCAGTACGCTTGACGTGGTGGTGGTCGAGCCCTGGCACGTCGACACCATTAACGGCACTACGCGGCAGAAGCTCATTAATATCCACGTCGATGACTGGTGGCCGGGCGTTGAGATTCGAGTGCCCGTGAGGCTTGTTGTTCCCCTGCAGGGTTCTGTGCAGGGCTTTGTCATTACCGGAGCGCGGCTGGAA
>CAJQQW010000205.1 GCA_905480565.1 uncultured Halioglobus sp.
TCGAGTGTCAGACGGTGTCTTTGAGGTGCTGAAGTCGCATTTGTCAGACGAGGCAATTCTAGAATTTACCTACGTTACTTGCACCTACATGATGCACGCTGTTATGAGTCGCGCCCTGCGCTTGGAATATGACGATGTTGGAGAGCGTGTTGTCGAAATAGCGGCGCCGGAACAAGATAGCATCGACGTAATGCCGATGGTTGACAAGGAGAATTCGTGATGCCCTATCACCACTTGGCATTAGCGGTGCGCGATATAAAAAAAACGCACGATTTTTACGAACGCGTCATGGGCTTCGAATTGGTCAAGGTTGAGATCGCTCCCGTGCTCACCGGAGGGTGGGGAAAGCATTTTTTTTATCGGATGGACGGAGATGATACGCGTTTTATTGCTTTTTGGGATTTACACGATGTACCAGGCCAAGAACTCTTTAACTACGATTTGAATGCGGCTGGTAATTTTCCACCGATGACGAATCACTTCTCCTTCAGCGTTGCAAGCACAGCCGAATTGCAAGCAAAGCGGCAAGATTGGCTTGATGAAGGATTAAACGTCTTGGAAATTGACCACAACTGGTGCCATTCTATTTATACCAGTGACCCTGACGGCAATGCGATTGAGTTCTGTGCGACTACAGGAGAGTTCACGGCTCAGGATCGCAAGCATGCACTGGATACTCTGAATCTGGAAGAGTTTCAGCCAAGCCCGGAACCGGCAATGATGAAGCTGTGGGAGGCGGATAAGTAACAAGCGTCGTACGACCTTTTGAGCAAGCAACTCATCGGCGCGATCGCCTTTGCAATGCGGGGTTTCCGTCTCTAGATAAAAAATTCAGCCGGGCTGGTCAGCTCAACCACTATTTTCGTTTGCCTCTCCGATCACACTTTCATTATCGTCATCCCGCTAGCTGATGGTCCTGTCGTGTGTTTGGCGTATTATCCGGCGCGTTGATTCCGTATGGTAATGACACCGATACCGACACCCGCAGCCGTAAACGTCTCGGGCAATTTATCAGCCTGGTTTTTGATGATCGCAGCGTGAGGCGATATCAGGAGTTGTCGATATAGTTCTGAACGCCCGAAAGGCAAATATCCGACACGAGCGGTCCTGTCGTTGCCATACCAGAATCTATCATGCGTGCAAAAAAAACGATGACAAATTGAGCAATACGGTGCATTGTTGAAAAATAACAAGAAGCCGCGCTGTTGCAAGGAAGTAATAGTCATGTTCACGATAAAAAAGATGTTTACCATCGTTGTCACCTGCAGCGTATTCCTGGGTTGTAGCAGCAATAGTGATAACGAAGGTTCTGGCTCACGAGGCAATACACCGAATATCCTTTTCTTCATTCTTGATGATGTCGGTATCGACCAAATGCAATCCTTTGGTTACGGGGGGGACACCCCTCCAAAGACCCCTAACATCGATTCCATTGCGAATGCCGGTGTGAGCTTCCGCAATATGTGGGCGATGCCGGAATGTTCACCGAGCAGGGCACTGTTATTTGAGGGGCGCTATCCCCTTCGTACTAATGTGACCGATGCGATTCTTTCGGTCGATCTAGCTAATTCACAGGTCTCACCCTACGAAAGCACAACGCCAGTGATCTTGCGCGAAAGTGGTTACCAAAGCGCGCTGTTTGGGAAATTTCATTTGACTGGATCGAATGTCAACGAGACTGCCAAGGATAACAATCCGCTGGGCTACACAGCAATGCACCAGCTGGGGTGGAATTTTTTTAAAGGCTGGCAAGAGGGAGCGCCATTTCCTATTGACACGACAGCGGGCGGCGTGGCCGCCGACGGTGTCAGCTACGCTTGTGGTTTTGTGCCGAACAGTCAATCGGAGAATGGATCCGATGCCGGCGCCTGCTACTTCACTAATAAGCAGTGCGAAGAAATTGTGGCGGAAGTTGACGCGCCAACACCGGGTCGTGCATGCCTGGAGCTCGGTGGCGTTTTCGTACCAGACTCATTGTGCAATACTCACGTGCCTCCGGATCTGCCGGATCCTCCGGATAATGTAAACTTTGGGTTGCAAAATGGATACTACGTTGGCGATTTGTTGGTGAATCAACCTGACGGCTCTTACGAGTTGTACCCTCCTGAGGACGAGTCGGGCGCTGCCCGGGGTTATCGTTCAATTCTCGAAAGCGACTGGGCTATCGACTGGATCAAGAGCCAATCATCGGATGTGCCGTGGATGGCGACGGTTTCGTTTTCCTCTGCGCACTCGCCGTTCCAGCAACCACCCACTTCGCTTCTTGGCACAGGGTCGGTGCCAACCGGGGATTTCGATTGTGCTGATGGCGAGGACCAGCGCGTTCTCAGTAACCAAATGATCGAATCAATGGATACCGAGATTGGTCGTGTACTGGTGGAGACTGGGATAGCAACGATCAGTAACGGTAAACTTGAGCTTACAGCGGAACACGCCAATACGATGATCGTCGTGCTCGGTGACAACGGGACTTATGCGCCTGCTGTGAAGAGTCCATTTAATCCGGCGCGTTCGAAGGGGTTCGTCTACCAAACCGGTGTATGGACGCCACTCATCGTTACAGGTGTGCTGGTCAAGGATCCCGGACGGGATGTTGATGCGATGATTAATATCGCGGATGTTTTCCAGTTATTCGGTGAGATAGCGGGCATTGACGTGCATGAAGTAGTTCCCCCTTCTCGGCAGCTCGATTCACAGACCATGCTCCCCTATCTTAAAAACAGAGAGCATACGGCCATCCGCGAATTCAATTTCGCACAACTACAGGGGAATCTGCAGCCTGTGGGTCTGGAAGTGCCACCCTGCGCGCTGGCATTGGGCGGGGTGAACATCTGTGTACAGTTGTTCGCAGAGCAAAGCTTGTGCAATTCCGAGGGTGGCATCTGGTGGGGTGAACCTGATGGAACCAACCCTGCAGGCGTGGGCGTCGGAGCGCCACAGGCGAGCTGCTGCGCGGTAAATGAATATCTAACGGCTAATGATTTGGCTACTTACGGTGTTCAGCCCTCTGCGCAAGTAGCAATCAGGAATGCCGATTACAAAATCGTACAGGCAACAGCCACAGATTGGGATGTGCAAGCCGACGCATGCAGTACAGAAACCGTTACCGAATTTTATCGTATTGATGAAAATGTACCTCCCAAGCTCGATAATGAAGAATCAGATCTTCTCGCGTCAGGTCAAAGGCTTACACCCTCAGAGGAGGAAAACTTTTTAAGCCTGTCGAGGGCGCTTGAAGATATACAGGCGTCTAACGTGCCATGTATTGGTGATGGTAACCTTGACGGCGTTATAGACGAACTGGATATAGACCAGCTGGATTATTGGCAGGCGCTGTCGGGCCTGTCCAGTTGGTATGATTTCGACCTCAATGGTTTAACCAATGACGAGGATTTGGCTTTTATTACGGCGGATTCATTGCCACGGGATTGCCCCTAAGTGACCCTCGATTTCATCTGCGACTACGAATACATTATCGGACATCTACCGATAAACCTGGCGGATGAATAATGCTGATCGACGCTGCGTGTAATCGGGCACGGAGTTTTGAGTGTTTTGGATCTATTATGGAATCGAGCCTGTTATCAGATGTCTTGTAGCTGAGTGCAGAAAGATCGTTAGTTGGGGTGAATTCGCGCTATGAAAATCAAAGCGGAAGCTCTTCGCGATCAATGCTGAAGCCACGAGCAGAGGTAGCGAGCAGACTCTTCCGGTAAACAGGCTTGCCGATTCGTTATCGACCACGGTGCTCTTGATGGTTTATTCAGGCTTATCGCGCACCCGGTGAAGCCTTAGCAGAATCGAAAGCCAGGGCTTTTTTTGATGAGCGGAGTAAGGTAGTGGGTATAATAATTTAAGAACCAGATTTGACCGAGCTAGTGACTTAAGGAGCTGTCATTATCAAAACAAGATTTCTGATAGAACAGCCGTGAGATACGCGTTCAAAATAAAACATCACATCCATTGCGCACAAGTCAGTGGCTATTTTGCAAAAATAGCAGCAATTTCTTCAGGCAGTAACTCTGTATGGCATATCCCTCAAACCGCCAGCCCAAAGCCATAAAATTCGTTAATCTGTTAGGGCGTTGCTTGCAGAAACTGGAGATAGAGAAGCCCTCGATGTTGCCCATCGAGGCGCTGATTACAAAAGCATTCACGCAAACGGGGCTTAATGACTTTGGGGACGAGAGTTTTTTCCCCGCGTTGGAAAAACTTGCAGTATCACTCGAAAGAGAGGCCCGTCTTTCACAATTAGGTCGCATCGCGGCTCACGCTATGTTGCTTGACAATCTCAAGCTTAGATTGAGCCTGACTGATTACCGTAAACAACGCCCCGAGATCGCGCAACAAACCATAAAGCGGCCTCTTTTTGTGCTTGGCCTTCCCCGTACGGGAACGACAATATTGTATGAGCTACTCGCTCAAGATCCAGCTCACCGTTCGCCCAGCACATGGGAGGTTGCTCAGCCCATTCCGCCGGCGCAACACGCGACATTTCACTCGGACCCGCGAATTCCCGTGGTGGAGAAAACCGTTCAGAAGATGGAATCACTGGCACCGGGATTTCAGGCAATACATGCCATGGGGGCAAGGCTACCCCAAGAGTGTGTGACGTTATTGGCACCTCACTTTATCTCGGACCAGTTTGGCGTGAGCTTCTATATACCCGAGTATCGACACTGGACCCTGGGGCAGGATATGACCGCGGCGTACCGTTGGCATAATGAGTTTCTTCAGCATCTGCAGGTTGATTATATGGAGCAGCGTTGGGTATTAAAGACGCCTCCACATTTAGCTTATCTTGATGTTTTGATAAGGCAATATCCCGATGCGGCAATCGTGCAAACCCACAGAGCACCGATGGATGTGCTGGGTTCCATATCGAGTTTGTCATGTACGCTGCATAGTGCATTCAGTGACAGTATCGATGTGTCTGCAACGGGTCAGGCCGAGGCAAGGTACTTTTCGGAAATGCTGCAGATAGGTATGGCTAAAAGATCCGCCATGGACGACGAAGATAGTCGAATATTTGATATACATTTTGAGGACATAATTTCGAATCCGATCAAAGTGATCGAGAGTCTTTACGCTCATTTCGACTTTGACTTTACAGAAAGCGCGCGAATGGCGATGCAGGATTATCTGGAAAGTCGACCACGAGACAAACACGGGGAGCATCAATATTCCCTTGAAAAGTTTGGTTTGAGCGAGCAACAGCATGCGCCGCTTTTTGTGGAATACTGCGAGAAATTTGATTTATGACACGGAGAAATGATGCCACTGACGAAATTGAGCGTATATCCCTTTATTGAAGAGGTGCTTACTGCAGCTGCGGTAGCATGCGCAAGGTTCAAAAGGAGAATGTGCGTATCAAAATCTATACCGAGAATCATTACGATGTTGGAAGACACTGAGGCGTGACTGTGACGATGAAGCACGAAAAAACTATATGCCGCATTTGTGAGGCACAGTGTGGTCTCGTTGTCAGCACTCAGGACAATCGTATCGTCGATATCCAGCCCAACGTAGATCACGTTGCCAGCAAAGGCTATGCCTGTATCAAGGGTCTTAAAATGGGCGATTTTGTGCATAGCCCCGATCGATTGAAGCAGCCTCTAAAAAAAGTGGACGGTCAGTTTATCCCCGTCAGCTGGGATCAGGCCATTGCAGAGATTGGCGAAAAACTGAAAGCGATTCATCAAAAGAGTGGGGGGGAATCAATCGCCGCATACATGGGCAATCCGATAGGCTTCAGTATGTGGCCAACAACCATGATGACATTTTTTCTCAAGGCATTCGCTGCCGACAAGTTATTCACACCGGGTACTCAGGACTGCGCCAACAAGTTCGCCGGAGGCGAGCGATTGTTTGGCAGCCCTAACGATCAGGTATTCCCGGATATTGATCATACAAATTTGTTGATTGTTGTTGGAAGCAATCCTGTCATTTCAAAGATGAGCTTCATTACGCTGCCGCACCCGATGAAGAGGCTTGAGGATATTGAAAGCAGGGGAGGAAAGGTCTATTGGGTCAATCCGCGATACACCGAGTCTGCCAAGCGATTGGGAGTGCATGTGCCGATTTGCGCGGATACCGATATTTTCTTTTTTTTGGGTTTTCTTCATGAGGTCATCAAGCTTGGTGGGGTAGATACGGCACATGTACAACGGTATATGAATGGCTATGATTGTCTTGTCGACCTTGCGCAGCAGTGGACTCCTGAGCGAGTTGCTGAAGTAACTCAAATACCCGCTACCACCTTAAGACAAATCGTAACCGACTATCTGGCTGCTGACGGAGCTGCGATTTACTCATCTACTGGCGTAAATCAGGGCAGTCAGGGGCTAATGGCCTATTGGCTACAGGAGGCTATAAATGCCATTACCGGCAATCTCGATAAAAAGGGGGGAGTTTTGGCGGGTAAGGGAATTTTCCCGCCCCCACCGTCTACAGGCAAAGCACCGAGATCGCGTATCAGTAATGTTCCCTATGTAAACAGTATTATTCCTGCCGGCATTATGGCGGACGAAATTCTGACCCCTGGGCCCGGTAGGGTTCGTGCGCTTTTTAACATGGCAGGAAATCCACTGCTAACGTGCGCCGGGAGTGACCGGCTGGCAAGCGCATTTGAAGATCTGGAATTGCTTGTCTGTATCGATATAGTGCGCAATGAAACGGCTGAATATGCGGACTACATACTCCCTGGTCTGCATAGTCTGGAGCGTCCTGACGTGCCCTTCTACTTTTTTTCTTTTATGGGTCTAATGCCGGTTCGTAGTTTCACCTATACTGAGGCGATGCTGACACCGCCGGGTGAATGCAGGGATGAGGGCTTAATTTTTCGTCAGCTGTGTCGAAGCGCTGGTAGGCCAATAGCAGGGTCCAGACTATTCCAAGCACTGAGTGTCGCGGCGGAGATCATTGCGAAAGTGCCAGTGCTCGGTAAGAAGACAACACTGGATCGGATATTTTTGTCCTTGTTGACTCGATCCGGAAAGCTCGGTGGCTTACGAAAGTTACTTAAGCAGCCAGACGGGATCTTATTGGATGAAAATCAGCCTGGCGATTATCTCGGAAAACGCGTCAATACATTGTCCGGGAAAGTCGAGCTGGCACCACCAGATTTAGTGAAGCGTGCGCGAGGCCTCGACAAGCTATTCGAGTCTGAAAAAGGCAACATCGGTAGGCTAAAACTCATTCAAAAGCGCGAACGTTTTACGCATAACAGTTGGGCGCATAATGTTCGGGAATTTGTACAAGGTAAGCGCAACACGAATTATCTCTTTATCCATCCGAGCGATGCGCAATCAAGAAATCTGTCAGAGGGCGACACGGCAAGAGTCAGCGTGGGTAGTAAAGCCATCGAAGTTCCCGTTAGATTAGATGAAGACCTGCTGCCTGGTACCATCTCGGTACCTCACGGATGGGGTCATCAGCGTGCAGGCGGACTCAGTGTTGCTAAAACTACTGGTGGAGCCAACGTCAATATAATTATGCCGGATGGGCCCGAGTCTATCGAGCAGGGCTCAGGAATGTCGCATATGAATGGTGTGATCGCTGAGGTGGTTCGAGCATAGGTTAAGTCCGAAATAGTTCCAGGTATTATGCCCAACCTTTAAACCGGATAGATTAGTTATGAAAATGCCATCAGCGCTTATTTTATGCGCGGCGATGTCAACGCTTTTGTCACTCAGCTCGAGATTTGCTACCGCAGCTGAGCTGACCGTGCAGCTAGAAAATTCGCCTGTATCGGGCGCGGTGGTGCTTGTTTTATTCAGCTCAGCGAATACCTTTGGTGATTTGCGTGATCCTGCTAGGCTCGAAACGTATACGCCTGATGAGAGCAATAGATACGTGATGCGGGGAATTCCTGCCGGCGAATATGCCCTGCTGGTCTATCACGATGAAAACAAAAATGGTGAAATTGATAGAAGCTTCATCGGAATTCCCACCGAGCCATCAGGCTTCTCGAATAACTATCGACCGAAAGGTCCGCCGAGTTATTCGCGGGCTGTATTTAATCTGCAACAAGAAGAGCAGGTAGAGCTTATCGTGAGCTTATATCAGCCGCTGGGCAAGCGCGGTCGCCTCGGTGTTGGCGTGGGCGCTATTGGCCGCAGTAGCCCCTACCGAGACTACGATGGCGGCGTTACTCAAGTGATTCCCGCCATTACCTATAATGGTGAGCGCTTACAGATCCTGGGGCCGAATGTCAGTTTTGGTCTTATCGGCACGGGAAAGCTCAGATTAGCAGCCGCGGGGACTTATCGGCCTGGCGTCTACGATGAGGATGACAGCGACTATCTCTCGGGAATGGGAGATCGGGACAGCACATTTATGGCGGGTCTTGCGCTGCGGTCAGAACTGCCCATGGGCTTCGACGCCGCGCTGAGCTATCAGCATGATTTGCTTGACAGAATTGGCGGTGGAGAGGCCAGGATTTCCATCGATAAATCGTTTCAGTTCCGTAGTTTCCGACTTTCTCCAGAAATTGGCGTCAATTGGCTGGCGCAGGATCTCGCCGATTATGATTTTGGTGTTCCTCGGGACAAAGCCACAGCGGGAAGACCTGCCTATCGTGTCGATTCAGTTTTCACTGCGGACGTGGGTTTGGGTATCCAGTATGAGATAACAACAGATTGGCTGTTGGTTGCAAATGTTGCGGTAGAGTTTTTTGATAACGAGATCACTGATAGCCCAATTGTAGACGAAGATTATGTAATCAAGGGCTTCCTGGCCGTTAACTACGTTTTCTAGGGGCCGCTGTGTCGGATGATTACGGACATTGGAGCTACAGGCCAAATTGCAGTGGGTCGACTGATGATAAAAATGGCAGCGTCACGCTACTTACCGCGATTGCTTCGACTTTATTGCGTAGCTGAAATGCGGGTCTTAGTCTCGTTGAAATCGAATACAGTAGACCACGTTGACTGACCAGTGATGAATAGTATTTGTCACGACAGACAGTCTATTTGTTCTATACTTGAATCGGTGAGACTATGTGGCAGAAGGCGAGTGCCGGCGAGGTACTTACGATACTATTGCTTTATCCTGGCCATTATTGTCCTTCGTCTTTTAGCGCTATCTCATAAGCGAGGACGCACTCTCGTGTGAGAAGGACATGCCTGATGTTAGTAGTTTTAAAAATGTTTATTGGAAAACGAGCTGCTATTTGGCAGTGCACTGATGACGGCTGTAGGCTCAGAGCCTCCTTAGACTCTGCGATCAGGTTTGACCTTTCTGGCGTTGTCAGGACTCGCCGCTCACGGCGCGGACAGGCGACCTTTGTGGGCTTGCGCACGCTGCGGTCTTGGTTTCCGTATGAGTAACCACCGCGTTAGCAACGCAATCTATAGCGAAGCTCGAGAAGCTCGTGCTGGACTTCGTCCCTGGTTCTTTTTTTTGGTGGCAGGTCTTTTTTACTTCTACGAGTTTTTTGCGCGTGTTGCACCCGGAGTGCTGAAGGCCGACATCCTCGAGGCCACGGGAGCGAGCGACGGCACCTTCGGTCTCTCCATGAGTATGTACTTCCTTGCTTATGCGCCCGCGCAACTCGTCGTTGGGCGTCTTTTGGACCGCTTTGGCGTTCGACTGGTCGCGGCCCCTGCTGCAGCATTTGTTGCTGTGGGTTGCCTTGTTTTTGCGGCCACCGATAATATTGTTGCTATGGGCCTGGGACGGTTTATGCAAGGACTGGGTAGCTCAGTTGCATACCTGGGCGTGGTCTATCTGGCCATGGTTTGGTTTCCGCCAAGTCGCCACGGGGTTGTTCCCGGTTTAGCGGTAGCGATGGGTACGCTTGGCGCATCTACGGCACAGTTTCCTCTAACGATACTCGCTGAATCCTTTGGCTGGCGCGCGCCACTATTTGCCTGCACGTTGGTCGGCTTCGGAATTGCCATCATGCTCTGGTTTTGCGTTCCACGCCGTCCCTCATGGTTCATTGAATTGATGAAGCAAGACGGTTATAACCCTGATGCACCAGTACCAATTCTGACCACCATCATGCAGGTCGCGCGAGATCGCCAGCTTTGGCTGATTGCACTATCTGGAGCGGGGCTATATCTCCCCATCTCGGTCATAGGCGATCTTTGGGGTGACGCGTTCCTCCAAATAGAAACTGGCCTAACAATAAAGGGTGCCAGCCTAGCGACCACACTGATTTTCATCGGTTTTGCCGCCGGTGGAGTGTGTTTTGGGCATCTTGCTGACCGCCTTGGTCGCAGAAAAGTCCTGTATTTGAGTTGCGCTATAGCGTCTACAATCATCGCGTCATTGATTATGCTCGCTAATATTCAGCCGACATGGTTCACAGTCGTTTTGTTGGGAATGCTTGGCTTTACGACCGGAGGGCAAGCGCTAGCGTTTGTAATGACTGCAGACAATGCAGCGCGACATAACCGTGGAATGAAACTCGCGTTTGTAAACTTTATCGTAATGTTCTTGCCTGTTCTGGCACAACCAAGCGTTGGCTTTATCGCTAATATGGGTGTTGCCGGTAACGGCCTGCCGTCAGAGGTACAGGAGCTTAAGGGTTACAGTCTTGTTGTAGCACTAATGGTTATTGGAACAATAATTACTTTCTTTATCCGCGATACCAAGCCAAGAGATGACAGTAGTGCTATCGGGCATTAAAGGTAAAAAAGTGCGAAGAAAAGCCCCGAGGATAATTGAGCGAAAAAGTTACTTTTTTGAAAATGTGACGTGGTCAAGGAAGAGGTACTGAAGTTCCGCAAATGCCCATGTAATGAAAAAAATGCGAAATGTGCGGGAAGGCTAGCCGAATAGTATTCGGCGATAGGGATTTGTTAAAAAGAGGGAAGCGGAAGTAGGGGTTATTCCTCCGCGAACGTGAGAAACGATGCTGCGTTTGCGTGACACACCGCCGACGGAGGGCGTCATATAATCTCCTCGCCGTTAGGAAAATATAAAGGTATCCAAACCTATGAAGAGGCAAACGTTTAGTCATTCACACGCCGATACTAATTCTGCTGATGAAGTCGAATGGATCGTGATAGATGGAAGCAAGCGTGGAGATCTCTCGCAGCTGGCGAAAGAAGATGATATTCCGATCGCAATTTCCTCCCTGATTCAAACTGCACCTTCCCATAGTGAGCGGGTGCACTTGGAGTCAGGAGTGGTGCTGCGCATGGTGCGTCGCGATACGGAGAACGCTGAAGCACTAGTGGGCTTCAATCTACTGATTCAGCCCACTCGTTTAATCACAGTATGTTTTGGCGTTTTTGAGGTGGTCGAGGACGTTTTTGACAAATACAGCGGAGCAAATTTTAGCGGCAGTGCGTTCCGTCTGCTGCCATTACTGGTGACTGCGTTAGTCAAGCCGGTGGAATCTGAACTGACAGCTCTTTCAGATCATATTGACGAACTCGAGGATCATGTAATGGAAGACAAGGATTATGCGGGAGATGACGCCGTAGTAATGGCAGGTAGAGAGGCATTGGCACTGCGTCGCTATTTATCACCTATGGGCGCTGAATTGACGTTTTTATCCTTAAACCCTCATGAGTTGCCGGGTGTGGCCGATGTGAAATATCTGCGGAGAGAAGCCGAGTACATCGGTCGACTAGTTGGTTCCATTGAGACTATCCATCATCGTGTAAATCTGTTGCTCAACTACTTACGAAATCGCGACGAGGAAAAAATTGGGCGCTCAATGCACAAGTTGGCGCTCGTAGCTACAGTGTTTTTACCGCTGACGTTTATTACCGGGCTTCTGGGGATCAATGTTGCGGGTGTTCCTGATGCTCACGATCCACTTGCTTTCTGGCGGGTCTGCGGGTTTCTGTTGTTTATCGGAGTACTGGCGGTCGTGGTTATCAAGTGGAAAAAATGGATGTGAATAACACGTAGTTTTCCCGAGTGGATATTTCAACAGCGATAATTTTGGTGGTCAAGAAGGTGTGAGCCATCTTTGGAAAAATCATAACGATCACAGACGTAGCCGGATCCGCCACCGCGGGAAGCTCT
>CAJQQW010000206.1 GCA_905480565.1 uncultured Halioglobus sp.
TGCAAAGCGGTGCCACAGAGGTCAATAGAGCTATAGATATTGGGATCGCCCTTCTTGCTGGCCGACCCCCTGTCAGCTGTCGCAGAATCCTGCCCCTTGGTGAGTCCGTAACACCCGTTGTTCATGATGATATAGACCATATTCAGGTTGCGCCGCGCCACGTGGGCAAATTGCCCCATCCCTATCGATGCCGTATCGCCGTCACCCGATACACCCATGTATAACAAATCACGATTAGCCAGCGCGGCACCTGTGACAACAGATGGCATACGACCATGTACCGAGTTAAAACCATGGGAATTACCGAGAAAATAGGTCGGTGTCTTAGACGAACAGCCTATTCCTGAGAGCTTGGCGATTTTATGCGGCTCGATGGACAGCTCATGACACGCGCGCACAATAGCACCGCTAATGGAGTCGTGACCACAACCGACACAGAGAGTAGAAATGGCACCCTCATAATCCGCCTTGGTATAACCCAAGTCATTGACTGGCAGCTCAGGGTGCCTGAATTTTGGTAGTTGGTAACTCATGAGGCTTCTCCCACCCCGCTCAGGGCGGTCTTGCGATGAAGTGGCAACACGTTGTCACCGTTAAGGTGTTTCTTTATCTGTTTGCGAATATTTCGGGCGCTGATGGGCGTGCCATCGAAACAAAGGACCGATTTCAAAATATCTGGTCCAAATTCGAATTCTGCCATCAGCAGTGTTCGCAGCTGCGCATCACGATTTTGCTCGATAACAAACACCTGTGTGTGGCTCTCGATAAATTGCTGCACTTCGTTGTTGAATGGAAATGCGCGAACACGCATCGCATTCATAAAAATCCCTTCCTCTGCGAGATAATCGAGGGCTTCCCGAGATGATTCCTCGCTCGTGCCGAAGTACAACACCGCCGTATCTGTTTCGCGACCACAGTCAACGGTCACCGGCGCTGGCACATGTTCATTAATCGTATCCCACTTACGCAGCAGCCGGCGCATATTAGCTTCGTAGTCTTCGCCGTTTTCAGAGTAAACCGCGTATTCGTTGCGAGAAGTGCCGCGCGTAAAAAATGAACCCCGAGTCGGATGAGTCCCGGGATAGGTGCGATAACAGATCGCATCGCCATCGACGTCAAGATACCGCCCAAACTCCGCTCCCGCCTCCAGCTCTTCCTCAGTCATGACCTTGCCCCGATCATATCTGCGATCGTCATCCCAGGATAGCGGTTCTGACATGTTGTCATTCATGCCCAGATCGAGGTCACTCATCAGAATAATAGGTGTCTGCAGACGCTCGGCTAAATCAAACGCTTGCGCTCCAAAATCGAAACACTCTTTAGGCGTTGAGGGAAACAGCAGTACCTGTTTGGTATCACCGTGGGATGCATAGGCGCAAGCCAAGACATCCGACTGTTGAGTGCGCGTTGGCATGCCTGTGGAGGGCCCCGCTCGTTGTACATTGAACAAGACTGTAGGGATCTCAGCGAAGTAGGCCAGGCCCAGGAACTCGCTCATTAGCGAAACACCAGGACCCGAGGTTGCAGTAAATGCCCTCGATCCATTCCAGCTTGCGCCAATCGCCATACCTATGGCCGCAAGCTCGTCTTCACCTTGCACGATGGCATAGTTTCGACGCCCTGTGCCTGGGTCGATTCTCACCCGCTTGGCGTATTTTTCAAAAGCATCTACAACCGAGGTAGAAGGCGTAATCGGGTACCAGGCAGCGACGGTGGCTCCACCGTAAAGCGCACCAAGACCCAAAGCCTCGTTACCATCCAGCAATATCTTGTCACCCACCATATCACTGGATTCGACGCGGATTCCGATAGGGCATTCGACATTAGCACGGGCATACTGATGCCCCAGCTCTAACGCATGAATATTGGGCAATACCAGATTTTTCTTACCCTTAAATTGATCTTCCACCAGCCCGGTCAGCACCTTAAAATCGATATCCAGCAATGCGGCCAGAGCACCGACATAGATAACATTTTTGAATAACTGGCGTTGCCGTGGGTCGTCGTATTCTTTATTACAAATCCGCGTCAGGGGAAGCCCGATAATACTTATATCGTTGCGGTGTTGGCGCAGGTCAAGCGGCTTCGTGTTGTCGTAAATAAAATAGCCGCCCGGCTCAACCTCGCGTATATCATCGGCCATACTCTGCGGATTCACCGACAGAGCGATATCGACACCTCCGCGGCGGCCGAGATACCCTTTGTCACTCACCCTCACCTCGTACCAGGTGGGAAGCCCTTGAATATTGGAGGGGAAGATATTCTTGGGCGATACCGGCACACCCATACGAAATATAGCTTTCGCGAATAAACTATTAGCACTGGCAGAACCCGTTCCATTGACGTTGGCAAACTTAATGACAAAGTCGTTGACCGACTCTATAGACTTCATAACTGTTGATCCGCTTTGCTAACGCTATAAAGGAATTTTTGCATATCCCACGCTGTGGTCGGACAACGCTCCGCACACAAGCCACAGTGTAGACAAACATCTTCGTCCTTAACCATAACCCGCATGGTGGGCAAATCTGCCGACACGTAGAGATCCTGTGCGAGATTTCCTGCAGGAGCAGATAAGCGGCCGCGCAGATCCTCTTCAGCACCATTTGTAGTGAAGGAAATACAATCGGTTGGACAAATATCCACACAGGCATCGCATTCGATACAACGCACTTCATCAAAAACCGTTTGTACATCACAATTCAGGCAGCGCTCTGCTTCCTTGAAGCCTGTCGATTGGTCAAAGCCAAGCTCCACCTCTATCTTTCGGTCGGTCAGCGTCTTTTCCAGCGGTGCCAGTGGGACCTTATAGCGCTGATCCATGGCGATATCATTGTCATAACTCCACTCATGCACACCCATTTTCTGACTACCCTGGGAGACACGGGGCGCGGGTCTGTCAGTGACATCATCACCACGACAAAAGAGATCGATACTCACCGCTGCCTGATGTCCGTGCGCGACGGCTGTGATGACATTTTCAGGGCCAAAAGCGGCATCCCCGCCGAAAAACACTTTCTCGTTCGTAGACTGAAAGGTGATTTCATTGACTATGGGCATATCCCACTTATCGAATTCAATGCCTAGATCTCTCTCTATCCATGGGAAGGTGTTCTCCTGACCAATGGCCATCAAGACATCATCAGCCTCCATAAAGACCAGATCTTCTCCCGTGGGCACCAGCGACCGCTTACCCTCGTCATCATACTCGGCCTCAACCTTCTCGAACCTCATGCCTTTCAAGCGCCCATCCTCCACCACGAAATCCTTGGGCACATGGTTGTTATAAATGGGGATGCCTTCATGTTGAGCATCTTCTTTTTCCCAAGGCGATGCTTTCATATCCTCATAGGGGCTGCGCACAACAACTCGAACATCCTCACCGCCAAGACGACGGGACGTGCGGCAACAGTCCATGGCGGTATTGCCGCCACCTAACACCAACACTCGTTTGCCAATTGATTCTGTATGCTCGAAAGCGACACTGGAGAGCCATTCGATACCAAGGTAGACGTTGTCCATGGCATCCTCGAGCCCGGGCAGGTTGAGGCCCTTGCCACGAGGCGCACCGGTCCCTACGAAAACCGCATCGTAATTCTTGCCAAGTACCTCCTTCAAACTCTCGACCTCAAGA
>CAJQQW010000207.1 GCA_905480565.1 uncultured Halioglobus sp.
AATCGTCCTGTCCTCTGTCAGATCGTCACCTGGAGCTAGACCCTGATCAGTACATCTACCCATTATCACTGTCAGGCTGGCAAAATCAGCTCGTGACAGCCCGCAGAACAGCCGCGCCGCAACGGCAAACAATGTTTCGAGATGGCCACGTTATGCTCTCGAATCTCAGACGTTGCACTATTCGATCGTTAAGACGCATCAATGCGAGAAACGCGGCAAGACGGATGCCCGCCCGGATATTCCGATCTCCTCACGAATTTGCGGTGAGAATGTGTTGACGCCTTTGTCAGAATCGAAGCCTCCTTAATCGGCTAGTGATGTAACGCGCTGCAACTCTGCAATGTTACAGTGACGATCAACACCGGCCCCGTAAAATGGCTCCAGAGGACAGTCAATTGGAAATAGCGCTACTAGTGATGTTTGCTGAGGCCGCCATAATAAATCTAGACTATTTCTCATAGCGCGAATCGCAGACCTCTACCTCACTTGTTAGCGTCTTAGTGTTCAGCGTGGTGGCGGCAAGGGTCTAAAAGCGGATTTACTTAGTATTTTTTACAAGACAGGGCGCACGGTGACAGGCACGCCGTTGACTGCGGCGTTACCCGAAAGTGCATCCAGATACTGCTCATCTGTAACGTCGTTGCAGCTTACGCCGGCGCGGGTAACGGCAGTCCGCATACGGACACCAGCCCTGTCATGGCCGAAGCCATGAGGCAAACTGACCACACCGGGCATTATCTCGTCTGTGCCCTCTACTGTAACGTCTATCGAACCGACTCTGGAGCTAAGTATCGCCCTCGCGCCAACATCTATACCTAGTCTGCCCATATCGCTAGGATGCATCATCAACGTGCAACGATCACGACCTTTCATCAAGCGTTGATAGTTATGCATCCACGAATTATTAGAGCGGACATGGCGACGACCTATCATCCTAAATTCGGCAGAGTCCGGTTTCTGAAACTCGTCATGCAGTCTAGTCAGATCGGCTATTGCCTGTGGTGTATCACAACGAATTTCCTTGTTCGGCGTTGCCAGTCGGTCAGGCAGTTGTGATTGCAACGGGCCCAAATCAATACCCGAAGGCTGCTCGCGCAGCTTCTCCAAGGACAGCCGCTTATCATTGTGGGGACCAACTTGTAGGCCAAGATCGATAATTTCGTGAGGTGCCATGGCCGGCTGCTCCGGCTTATCGAGCAATATCGCGAGACGATTGCCCAACTGGCTGAAAATTTCCCAATCGTGCAGGCTCCCCTCTGGTTTATCGAAAACGGGCTCGTTGTGACGTGTGGTATTGCGCACGGCAAACAGGTGAAAACTGATGTCGTAGTGATCGTGCTCCAGTGGTGACGTGGGCGGCAAAATGATGTCCGCGTGGCGGGTGGTTTCATTAAGATAAGGGTCTAACGACACCATGAAATCCAGCGCCTCCAGTGCTGTATCCAGCTGCCGTCCGTTGGGGGTGGACAGCACCGGATTACCTGCGCCAGTGAACAATGCGCGAATTTGGCCCTCTCCGGACGTACTAATTTCTTCAGCCAGGCACGCGGCGGGCAGCTCTCGATCAAACTCGGGCAGGTTACGAACACGGCTTTGATGCCGGTCGTACCCCCCAGGGCTGCTCGTCATCAGGGTGTCTACAGCAGGAGTGGCGAACAGGCTGCCGCCTGGCTTGTCCAGGTTGCCGGTGGCAATGTTAATCAGTTGAATCGTCCATTGACATAGCGCGCCGTAGGCCTGAGTAGAAACTCCCATACGGCCGTAACACACGGCCTTGTCGGCAGCGGCGAATTCCCTGGCGATAAGGCGTATGGTATCGGCGGAGATACCCGTATGGGCCGCGGCGAAGTCTGGAGTAAACGCCTCAATGGCAATCGACACATCATCCAGACCGCTGGTAAATGCTCCCAATTTGCCCAGCTCTATGAGATTTTCACTGAAAAGAGTGTTAAGTATGGCGAGGAGAAATAACGCATCTGTGCCTGGTCGGATAAAGTGATGCTCACTCGCTATGCCGGCTGTTTCGGTCCGGCGTGGGTCAATGACAACCAGCTTGCCATCACGCGCAGTCAAAGCCTTAAGACGTTTCTTCACATCCGGTACCGTCCAGATGCTGCCATTGGAAGCCAATGGGTTCGCCCCAAGCATCAAAAGGTAGTCAGTGTTATCCACATCGGGCACTGGAATGAGTAGCTTGTGCCCGTAAAGCCATAACGAGGTAAGGTGATGAGGCAGCTGGTCCACGCTCGTGGCAGAGAACCGGTTGTTGCTGCGAATATGCTGAAATAGGTTGCCTTGGTGCGTCATCATGCCGTAGTTGTGCACCGAAGGGTTTCCCATATAAATGCCTACGGCGTTTACCCCGTGCTCTGCGATCACACGCGCCAATTGTGCCGCAGTGGTGTCCAGTGCTTCATCCCAGCTAATGTCTTCCCAATGATGCTCGTCGCTTCCACTGCGCACTTTTTTTATGGGCGCGCGCAGACGATCCGGATCGGTGTGCAGATCTTTCAGGGCAATGGCCTTGGTGCAAATATGACCGCGGCTCAAAGGGTCAGACTTGTCACCCTTGATAGAGACGATGTCGGCGCCTTCGGTCTCTATCACCAGTCCACAAATAGCCTCGCACAGATGACACGCACGGTAATGGGTTTTACGATTCATCCCTTCGCTCCTCTCAACTGAAAACCGTCTCCCGCAACCATTGAAGCTAACGTTACACTAGATCACAAACTCGACACGGCGATGATTCGCCCTCCCCGGCGACGCCTTTCTGTTGGAGACACTGCTACCGTTGACGCAATAACTCACTCCAAGCCATTATTAGAGGCCTGATTGAGCCCACTGCCATCCTCCGGCCCAGACTCGGGATTGTGCCGAATCCTTGCTCAACTGATCTACCGTCCTCTTGCTGAACCCGTCATCATGCGATGCCAGAGAGCCAACCCAAACTGCCGATCCTGCTAAGCGGGTTATATGCCCAGAGATTTGCATTGCCTTCAACGAACAGCGATCAACTCAACCTCAAATATCAGCGTAGTATTGCCTGGGATTGGTCCCGCACCATTCGCGCCGTAACCGAGTTCTGGGCTTACAGTGAGTCGCCACTTGTCGCCTTCCTTCATCATCTGCAGAGCTTCGGTCCAGCCAGCAATAACACCATTCACAGGCAAATCAATGGGCTGACCACGCTCAACAGAACTATCAAAGACCCGGCCATCTTCAAATGTACCATGGTAATGCGCGCTCACAGTATCTCTTGGTCCAGGAGTAGCACCACTCCCGCTCTCCAGAATTTCATACTTTAAACCTGACGCTGTGGTAATAATATCGCTCATAAACTAACTCCCAAATTTGAAAAGGGACACCATAACATAAGAGGTTAAACTAGGAGAACAGCCTGCCATATTTCATCAGCGAATCTCTGCATTGGCGTCGAGCAGAATACCTGCCATTGAAATATACAGTGCTGGCGCGGTGAAGTGGCACATAGACTACCACGGTGGATGAGCATCTGGCGCGACCCCAAGCATTTAACTATAAACGAGCTTAAGTGCTGCGGCAGATAACCAGCGCTCGAACTTTCTTAGAGAAAAAACAATTACTTTTCCCAAGCCAATGCTCTGAGCAAAGAATATTTTCTGCTCAAAGAAGACCATATCGAGCACCACTTCAGCGTGTGAGCAATCGATTGATGCCAGCTCTAACTCCACACGCTCACTTATTCTATTTTTCTTTTCGTGACCGCGTCGTCCCAAAAGGTTGTTACTTTTCGCTTGATCTCACAGCGATGATTCAACCACGATTGCTGATCCCTGGTCCTTTCCTATGACTCGCCTCGTTGGCATTATCTTCTTAGCGTTTATTGAGTAGTGTTTTGAGAGAACTTCGACATCACCTTCATTTCGGAAATTTCATCCTCGCATGCAAATACAGCGGCAAGCCATTGCGCTGATACCAGTCGGTATCAGCGCAATAATCATCAATTATAGTATCGAGTTCCAACAAAAAATCATTCAATTTACTAATGTTGGCGAGGGTCTTATTATTAAAATTATCAGTGAAATCTTGCTCTGCTTTTGCGATATCAATTTCCTGCCGCGCAACGATTGCTGCCGCGGGAGCGCTCATACTGCCGACGCCCCTCATCGCCGTCATCCGCGCACCCTGTATTTTCATAATCAAAGCGTAAGTGCGTTCATTTTTATAAAGCGTGGCTAGCGCACGATCTATTCGATCCACATGCCTTTCGAAATCGTTGAAGCAATCATTGTTTTCGTCGCAACAGCTACCAGCGCCTATCTCAAATCCTGAGCCGGGATCGTCCGGCATACCGCAGTCCGGGTCGGAGACGCATTCCTGAAAAACGCTGTAGTTGTAAAACGCAGTCGCGAAGGCACTCGCCCCGGCAGTCATGTTTCCGAAGCTTGGATCGAAAACCTCACTACCGGGAGTTGCGTGTACTGTTTGAAGACTGCTCATGATCAGAAGAATGGCGAAAATAATCTCAAAAGGTCTCTTCATTTCGCTACTCCTTTTACCGCATGCAACACACGCGGCTTTTCCCTACCTTTATAATCTTCGACGTTATCGAATTCAGTCTCCGACAATGCATCAATCGTGTCGCCCGGATACCAAAAATACAGCGCATAAGTCAGCTGCGTTGAGCTAGAGGAACTGGAATGAAGCTCTGGTTGAATCACCTGAACCAAGATTTTGCCCTTAAGCTGCAGCCAGACAGTCTTGGTCTCACCGATCGCCGCTTCAATTTGATAGCGCACGATCTCGTCGCCATTCTTCGCGGTAACAATTGCCATCGCGCTGCTACCCTCAAGCGCCGTCAAATCAAACTGCATGCGTGCAAAATCTGGTGTTTTGCCCAGAAAAAAAACATCTGCTACGTCGTCTCCACCCAAGGTACCCCATACACCGGCCATCCGACCCATGTCGACACCTGCCTGCGCTTTCAGCCGAACGCGGGTGGGTCGGTCGGGGTCTCCATCGACGTCATTGCGGTAGTCTTTGACGATATTTTCATTACTTTGCGCATACACATCATTTCCAGCGGCCAGCAACCCAACTAGTCCAAGCGCCAAGAAATATGTCAAATACCTCATATCAATTTACTCCACTTGCACCGAAACAAATCAATCACTTAAATCGTCTGCTATTCAGTTCACGAGCCAGATCAAGAGGTATACCAGGCTATTTAACCGACCACCGCGCTTATAATTATAGCATCTCCTCGAGTGATCTTGCGGACTATGGAAAGTTTCAACTGAGACCGTCGCAGTCGCGCCTGCTGGCTATCCAAATGGATTTAATTCCTCAGCCTAATTTAGCCCGTATAGCACATCCGGCTCAACAGCAGAACGCGGTGAGTCTCCGGTATCTACCTAAACAGAGTTCTATGCGTTATTGAACCCCCGCAAGCAACACTGTAAATCGGCGCCCTGATGCGTGTTATAGTTTTCGGCGATAAGATTTAGATACACCCCTCAAGTGCTGTCTGCACTGTCGCCGGGCGTTGCCTTTATGATTTTCCCTTTCAGCGAATCCTCGATTTTCCGCTGCAGGTTCTGACCGATGAGTGATCACGAAAGAGTGTCATCCGCTCTGAGGAGGCGTGCAAGAATAGCGGGTGTTAGCAAGCCAACTACATCTGCGGCTCGATCGGTGCCGGCCTCTTTCGTAACCAGAATTACATCCGCGCCAGTCTCACATAGAGACGTTAAGGCAGCGAGCGGCGTTGTCTTCGCTGGGAGAACGATAAAACTGAGATCCACCACTGACGAATCTTCGACGTTTGCGCTACTGCTGGTCGATACCGACACGATCTGGCCTTTACTGTCTTGCAAAACGACTGCTGCATCGGTTTTTATGTCTTTTCCCGGCGAGACGATCTCGAAATCGGTGTCCATTAAATCCACGATACGCTCCGTGGTTAGTATTGCAGCGTGCAAACCCTCCGGCACCGTGTGGTGCCGTGCAAGGAGCTTCATTGTGTAAATACTTTCGTCCATGATGGCTTTACGCAATCCATAGGCTGCCGTACAGGTGATTATCATCGGGAGCATGCTGGGGTAATCCCGAGTCATTTCAGCGAGCATGATGATGCCTGTGAGCACAGCACCCGTAGTGCCAGCGATCGCAGCCGCCATACCGGCAATCGCAAAGGTGGTTACCGCGATATCGGCCTCCGGCACGAGCCATTGGCATAAATAACCTGCAGCGGCACCAACGGTAGCTCCCATAAAAAGCGCTGGTGAAAAAACGCCGCCGGAGGCGCCTGAACCCAACGATAAGCAGGTTGCCAGTAGCTTCAAGGTCGCCAGCATTAGCAGGAACCAGGGAGACATAACGGCGCCGCCCAATATATCCATTATCGTCGCGTAACCGACACCTTCGACATAGTAATGACCTGCGTGCTGCATCAAAAGGTACATGATTATGCCAACACAGAGCATCCCTAACGCATGGCGAGAGTAATAGTTCCCGGGCATCGCATCAAATAAATCCTCCAGTTTGTAAAGACCGCGGATAAAGACAACGGATACCAGCCCCATCACACAACCCAGCATCAAAAACGAGAACAGGAGCACAGGCGAAAACATCGGGTATACGGGTATTTCTAATTGCGCTACATAAAAGGATGGTTGAGTGCCAAGGAGTAAGTGGCTGATATGAGTGGCAACAACTACAGCGATCGAAACCACTAGAAAATTTCGGGCATTCACCGATACCAGCAGTAGCTCCATCGCAAACAAAATACCCCCCAGCGGCGCATTGAAGGTCGCGGCGATGCCAGCGCCAGCACCGGCAGCGATTAAGGCTACCCGGTCTCTAACCGGCATCGGAAAAATGGCTCCCAGTGTGGAACCGAAAGCGGAGCCAATCTGCACGATAGGGCCTTCCCGTCCTACAGAACCCCCGCTACCAATTGAAATAGCCGACGCCAGCGATTTCACGATCGCAACGCGAGGCCGAATGTGCCCCTTGTTGTAATAAATGGCGTCCATGACCTCTGGAACACCATGGCCTTTCGCTTCAGGCGCGAAATTTTTTACTAACCAGGCAACGACGAGGGCACCAATAACCGGAATTAGTATCACGCCCATTCCCCAGGGGCCGACTACGGTATGTATGTTGGCGTCATAATCTGCGGATAAGGAGCCAAGAAAAAGGGTGTTATGGACCAGGCCAATCAACATCCTAAATCCCCATGCACCAATACCCGCTATTACGCCAATAGCTGCCGCCATAATCAGAATAGCCGGCAGGCTTCTCGATTGGGGCTGTATTCCAGTATCAGATGTCATAAATAGTTTCTTTTGCGAATGAATAGAACTTGTCCCCGCCTTATTATTCATTGTACTACCCCCACAGCCCCTCAATTCAAACTTGATGGCGCCATGTTCACAATTATCGCAATCAGCAGTGAAAAAATCGCAAACCACATGATTTTTTATGTGCCACCCGAGTTTTCGTCAAGAGCCCGGCCACACTTTCGAGAGACTTATATTGAACCCAAGCACGCAGGACTGACAAGTTACTTTTGCGTCGTTAGACCAAAATCAGCATCTGATCTGTCGCTTCTGCCACGACCCACCGATAGCGCGGCAAAACACGCAATTCTTTACCAATTGAGCGCTGGTCGGGCGCAGGCAAAATAACCGTATATGAAAAAACCTGAACTCATACGCCTTGTTAGCGACCGGAGATGACTAATAGCGTGACGGGCACACGTTACCTGAATGTTCTGCCCCGACCACCAAACGCATTCATACTGAGACTCTGGTTAAGCCGGGCGCTCCATGTGAGTCTGATCGAATAGAAAATGCAGATACAGGCCGAACATAATCAGCAAATCTCTTCTTTATTTGAGACGGTACGTCAAAAAGTCTAACATCACTCATCTTACTGAACGGCTGAGCACAAAATGTCACTACAGGAATTGATATCCAACTACGGTTATCTGACGATAGCGGTCGGAACGTTTTTTGAGGGTGAAACCGTTCTCGTTCTGGGCGGCCTGGCCGCGCATCGCGGTTTTTTGCTGCTACCCGGCGTTATTGCCTGCGCATTTTTGGGCGCATTTTGCGGCAACCAACTGTATTTCCACATTGGTCGCCGCAAGGGCGCAACATTTTTGGCCAAACGGCCAGTCTGGCAGAAGAAATCTGAGAAAATATTCGCTATCGCAGAGAAACACCAGAATCTGCTAATTTTAGGGTTCAGTTTCACCTACGGGCTACGCACCGTGACGCCATTCTTGCTGGGCGCCACCAAAATATCCGCCGTCAAGTTCTTCCTGCTTAGCATGATCGGCACGTTCACATGGGCCTCACTGGTCGGCAGTTTAGGCTATTTTTTTGGTTATGCGCTGACGTCGATGTTCGGCAGTCTCAAACCTTACGAGCCGTGGATTTTCGTGACGTTGGCCGCTGCCGGTGTCACCTTTTGGTTGATTCGCTACCTCCGGCATCGCTGATACAAACCCACCCGCACTATTTGTCCCGTGACAGATCATTTGCCAAACCAAGCCAAGTGGTCATAACCGGATAGAGCACAGAAGCTCTCTTATACCTTTAACACGCTATAGCCCCCATCATTGGGTTGAAAACCGACCAATACATCAACTGTCATTGCTCAGGCGCACTATTGATCTATCGCTAGCTGCAGTTTTGATACAACACATTACTGTCGCGTCGACCGAAGGGGCACGTACGGCCAACAGATAAACGCGGAAACGTGTGCTGGACGTTATTCTAGCCTTGACTCCCAGCGATGCTGTTGATGTGCCGTAAGCCAAGCGCTGTGCTTTACTCCTCCGCTCTCGTTTGCGTCATATTACCATCACGCCAAATAGTGCGGAACTCTGCTTCGCAGGCTGTGTCTGAGGACCAGTAAGAAAAAGTTTATACAGCAAAGATCCGGTGCTTCTCCCATTTTCTGGCAAGCATTCAGATTATTCAAACGCTGCGGGGCAACTCTGTCGCTCTTCGTATCATTGACACTTTTTTTGAGGCTTTTCCAATGAAAAACACAAAAAAGTATTTCGCAATAGTCGCTGGCGTTGCTGCGCTGGGCACGTCGGTTGAATCGTTTTCTCACGGCTACGTATCCCAGCCGGCTAGTCGGTCTTATCTTTGCAAATTGGGAGACAATACAAACTGTGGCGCGATACAGTACGAACCGCAGTCTGTGGAAGGTTTGGATGGCAGCCCGCGCTTCCCGATTGGCGGACCATCTGATGGCACAATCGCAGCAGCGGGCAGTCCAGCATGGTCAGAGCTAAACGTACAAACACCAACACGTTGGGCAAAGAACGGGATTTCCGCAGGTGCCAATAGTTTTACCTGGACGTTTACGGCAAATCACATTGCTCGGGACTGGCGATACTTTATTACCACACCTGACTGGGATCAGTCACAGCCGCTGTCGCGCGCTGCCTTCGAGTCAACGCCTTTTTGCGAATATGACGGCGGGATGGTGCGTCCCCCAATGATAATCCAGCATGCCTGCGAGGTACCATCGCGTGATGGCTATCAAGTGATCCTGGCCATATGGGACGTCGGCGATACAGCGGCATCGTTCTACAACGCGATTGACGTTGATTTCGGCGAACAAGGCGCACCGCCAATTGGCGACAATCCTTTCATTGAGGTCGGCAGCATCTCGGGAGCTATCGCGCTTAACGCGGGTGACGTTATTTATACGCGAATTATGGATCAAGATGGAGAAAATACATCGATGTCTGCAGCCTACACGGCAAGTACGGCCACCTCAGGCGCAGCCGCTAGCCTTGAGCTGGCGCGAATCATTAACGCACAGGGATATTTCTACGCGGGCGAAAAGTCAGGCGATACCTTTACCCCTATCGCGGGCGCGAATAAGATATACGCGCTGAAAGATAGTGCCATTCAATCTATTCAGGTCGCAGTTGAATTTGCTGATCTGCAGTCTGACTACCAGGCGATATTGTCTGGTGTTGAATCGCCGATAGAAATAGGCGCTATGGGCATGGCGGACGTTTACTTCGCCGTTGCTACCAACGAAGCATCAAATATTGTGGCTACCCTGTTTGATGCCGATGGTAAAACGGTGAGCAGTGATACGTTCTCTCTCGACGATTCTATGCCCGTAATCGATGACACAGAGTCTTGTGATGCGCCTGATACGATACCCTCTATGCAACCGATTGACCTCAAGCTTCATATACATGAGGCCGCTGCTGGAGAGTTCACGCTGGTGGTCGTTGCTAACGCTATAGCGGGTAATGCGACAATCCAGAACACCGCGACAGTCATCCTGACTGATTCCAATACAGACACGCCTGACGGCAACGTTCCGGATTCGTGCAGCGGGTCAGATTTAATGGCATCAATGCATCCTGCTTTCGACGTATCCACTGTTTACAACGGTGACGAACTGGTTAGTTACAACGGTCTTATTTATAGAGCAAATTGGTGGACGGCGGGTGACGCGCCTGACGCGACAGACGCATTTGAATTAGTCTCAGCCGTGCGTCTGGAATACTCAGACTCTACCGTGTATCCCGCGGATACAGAGACAATATTCCAGGGCAACGTTTATCGATCTAACTGGTGGACACGCGGATCGTCTCCACTCGCCAGCCCGGAGATATGGTCACTCGTCGGACCTGCGCCCTCATGCTAGC
>CAJQQW010000208.1 GCA_905480565.1 uncultured Halioglobus sp.
GAACCCGGACAATATTCGCATCGTGCTGGTACACACAACTCACCCGGGCAATATCGGAGGCGTGGCGCGTGCCATGAAGAACATGGGGCTACACCGTCTATATCTGGTTGCCCCTGCGAGTTTCCCCAATGAGCAGGCCAATCGACGTGCGGTGTCTGCGGACGATGTCCTCGACGGAGCGACTGTTACGGACACGCTGGAGGAGGCGATTGGCGACTGTCAGTTCGTGGTGGGTACCAGTGCCCGTGAGCGCCGCATCCCCTGGCCCCTGCTGGATGCTCGACAGTGTGCAGCGAGAGTGGCAGAAGCATCCGCAGCTGAGCAGGTCGCGGTCGTCTTTGGACGAGAGGACCGGGGCCTCACCAACGAGGAGCTGAAGCAGTGCAATTTGCACCTCAATATTCCTACATCCACTGAATACAGTTCGCTCAATCTGGCCATGGCCGTGCAAATAGTTGCGTATGAACTACGTATGTTGCGGGCTGCGCCTGAAAAACCCGCAGTAGAAACAGAGAATTGGGACACACCCTTTGCTTCGAGAGAAAACATGGAGCGTTTCTATGCGCATCTGGAGGAAACCTTGATTGATATCGACTTCCTCGATCCCGCGGCCCCGCGTCAGCTTATGTCCCGTTTGCGTCGCTTATACGGTCGCGTGCGACTGGATGAGATGGAGCTGAACATCCTGCGGGGTATCCTGACTGAAACCCAGAAATGGGTGAGACGGCATTCGAAGGACTAATGCACACCGCGAATACTTGATAAAAATTGTCGGATTTAAAGTTGACCATTTTGGTGGGTTATTGCATACTCCTTGGTCTGGCAAATCAGGAGAAAAGCCATGCGACTGACCACCAAGGGCAGGTATGCGGTAACAGCGATGTTGGATCTTGCATTGCACGGTATCGATCGCCCTGTCAGTTTGGCCGATATTTCAGGGCGGCAGGATATTTCCTTGTCCTACCTGGAGCAGCTCTTCGCCAAGCTGCGTCGCCACGGGTTAGTGACCAGTGTGCGCGGCCCGGGCGGTGGCTATCGACTCAGCCGTGCCGGAGAAGAAATATACGTCGCACAAATCATTGATGCTGTGAATGAGGCGGTGGACGCCACTGGCTGTGGCGGTACCGCCGACTGCCAGCAGGGAGAGGTCTGTCTGACTCACCATTTGTGGTGTGATCTGAGTGATCAGATACATGGATTCCTCAGTGGGATCAGCCTCAGTGATCTTGTCGAACGCAGGGAGGTGCAGGACATCTCGGCACGTCAGAATGCGCGTAGCAAAGAGCAGTACGCTACCCTTACGCTAACAGAAGTTTAGTCATCACCGCCTTTACGGAGCGTTATTAAAGATGGATAAACCGATTTACTTTGATTATTTGGCTACCACTCCGGTCGATCCCCGGGTCGCTGAGAAGATGATCCATTGCCTGTCTATTGAAGGCAATTTCGGCAACCCGGCTTCCCGGTCTCACCAGTACGGTTGGAAAGCGGAAGAGGCAGTCGAAAATGCTCGGCGTCAGGTGGCGGATCTCATCAACGCGGATCCTCGCGAGATCGTCTGGACTTCCGGCGCAACGGAGTCCGACAACCTTGCGATTAAAGGCGCAGCCCATTTTTACCAAAAGAAGGGCAAGCACATCGTTACCTCCAAGATCGAGCACAAGGCGGTATTGGATACCTGCCGTCAGCTCGAGCGCGAGGGTTTCGAGGTGACCTACCTCGACCCCGACGCTCGCGGCCTGATTTCCGCCGAGGCCGTTGCAGATAGCCTGCGCGACGATACCGTGTTGGTCACTGTGATGCATGCCAATAATGAGATTGGCACGGTCAACGATATCGAGGCCATAGGTGAAGTGACCCGGCAAGCGGGCGTACTTTTTCACGTGGATGCCGCCCAGAGTGTTGGCAAGATTCCTATGGATATGGCGCAGATGAAAGTGGATTTGCTATCGATTTCTGCGCATAAAATGTATGGCCCCAAAGGTATCGGGGTGCTGTTTGTGCGGCGCAAGCCGCGGGTGCGGCTGGAAGCTCAGATGCATGGTGGTGGGCATGAGCGTGGTATGCGCTCCGGCACGTTGGCCACCCATCAGATTGTTGGTATGGGTGAGGCGGCTCAGGTCGCAAAAGACGGAATGGAGTTGGAAGCGGTGCGTCTCAAGAATCTGCGCCAGCGGTTCTGGGAGGGCATCAGCGACATCGAGGAGGTCTATCTTAACGGCGATGAAGATCATCGGCTTCCTGGCGCATTGAATGTAAGCATCGCGTTTGTAGAGGGCGAGTCACTGATTATGGCGCTAAAAGATCTGGCGGTCTCCAGCGGTTCCGCCTGCACCTCGGCCAGCCTCGAGCCATCCTACGTTTTGCGGGCACTCGGCTTGAACGACGAGCTGGCACACAGTTCTCTGCGCTTTAGCTTCGGGCGTTTCACCACGGACGAGGATGTGGACGCTGCAGTTGCACAACTGCGCACGGCGGTAGAAAAATTGCGTGAACTGTCCCCTCTGTGGGACATGTATAAAGATGGTGTAGATCTCGACAGCATCGAATGGGCAGCACACTGATTCGTATTTGGAGGTAGAGCAATGGCATACAGCGACAAGGTCCTGGACCACTACGAAAATCCCCGTAATGTCGGCAAGCTGGACGCTGAAGACGATAATGTGGGTACTGGTATGGTGGGTGCGCCTGCCTGTGGAGACGTGATGCGGCTGCAGATCAAGGTGAATGACGAGGGCGTTATCGAGGACGCCAAGTTCAAAACCTATGGCTGCGGTTCGGCTATTGCCTCCAGCTCATTGTTGACTGAGTGGGTGAAGGGTAAGAATCTTGACGAGGCGGAGCAAATTCGCAATACCGAAATCGCGGAAG
>CAJQQW010000209.1 GCA_905480565.1 uncultured Halioglobus sp.
ACCGGAACATGGCACCGTACCGATACTATTCTTGCTCTTCGGGATGCCACCGGCTAGCGGCCATTATTACGGCAGCGATGCAAAACGCAGTCCGCTGCAGTTTTATCGAGCACCGGGAGATCCTGAATACCGGGGACCATAGTCTATCTAATGAATAGCCTTTTTCAATTTTTTAAAGTTTCGGCGATTTGAGCCTCACACCAGAAAAAAATGACAGGCGCAGTGTGCCTATGAAAAACCTTCCACTCACTGTTGAGGTCACGTACCTCGTTTCAGGCGAGAAGCGCCCGGTGTACTTTGCCTCTGAGGCAGGCGCTGACGCTGCACTGAGCATCAGCGCGGACTTTGAAAAAAGAAAAATAAGCGTTCAGAACGCACGAGAATTGCGGCCCACTGCGAGTCTGGATCGAGAGAGTTTTGCATTAGCTCGTCACAACACCAATGTTGAAATATTTTATGGTCTGGATTTTCAACAGAGGCTCTACGAACAGGAAATATCTGAGCTCGTAATGCAAGCGTCGGGAAGTACCCGTGTATTAGTATTCGACCATACACTCAGGTCTGATTCTGCAAAGGTGCGCGAGCGCAGAAATACTCGAGAACCCGCCGCAATTATTCACAACGACTACACCGACCAATCCGCCCACCAGCGTGTCATCGACTTGTTAGGGGCTAGACAAGCTCGAAAAATTTTTACCAAGCGTTTCGCTATTATAAACGTGTGGCGCTCAGTAGCGGGCGCAGTACTCAGAAGCCCCATGGCATGCTGTGACGCAAACACTATTTCACCGGAGGACCTTGTGGCCTCGGAAAGACGCGCAAAGGATCGCGTTGGTGAGATCCAACTGGCGACCTGGAATCCGTCACATCGCTGGTACTACTACCCTGAGCTCGCCAGTAACGAGGCACTACTCATAAAAACCTTCGATTCTTCTAGTACGGGTATCGCTACGAGGACAATTCACACTTCGTTCAATGATCCCTTTTCACCAGAAACCGCCCCGCCCCGGGAGAGCATTGAATCGCGCCTGCTGGTGTTTTTCGACTGAGCCCCAACGCGCGTTTAAACCCTTTGCTGGCCTCATGATCTATCCGGACTATACTGTCTGGAGCAGCCCTGAAACATGATCCACCCAGGGGTACTGCCCGTAACATCCTATGTATTCGACCGGAGGGCTCCACCCATGACTGCTTCACTTTTCTACACCGCGCAACTTGGACCATCGGATTTGAAAGATATACAGGCGCTCGAACAAAATCTGGGCGTAATGCTGGTTGCCATGGACTGCGACAGGAGCTCCGAACCTGCGCAGCTGAATCCTGAGCAACTCCGGCAATTGCAGGCGCTGGAGCAAAAGTCCGGTAAAGTGCTGCTAGCTTACGCCTGATACTGACCCGCACCCCGGAGAGCCCGGGGCAGCCTGAACCACCCCGCAGTGGCACCACTGATTGCCGCAACAACGTCCTGAGCGACGATGCGTTACGTCGATCGGTAAATCAGTGCTTCACCATGGAGCCACCCGCCTGAGATTGACGACGTTATTCGAGCACTCAATTTTTTGATCGCAACGACAACAGCCGGCACGCCCTTCACCGCTAGCGACATGCACTATCAGGCATAGTCGCAGAACATTGAAGCTCACTTTCCTTCGATCCAGCGACACGCCGACCGCAAATAAAGAAAAACATGGGCATGCGAATGGCCTGGCGCTGCTGTGGCCATCAATGCATTAGTGCCGGTGCCGCTCTCCAATAGTGAGATTGCCGGCATAGGCTCTGCAAAACAAATCCGAGTACTGCGCGGCCGTAAGCTCTATTGGATTGCCCGCTGCAGCCATGTCTACCGTGGCCAGAGTGCCTATCTCGCTAGCGCGCAGATCATTCTCTATCACGCCTGCCAGACTGTGCGGAATCCCCACGCGCTCTCGTAACTCCATCACCTGCTCGAAGAATGTATCAAAGCCGGGATTAGCCCAACCCTGATAGCGACAGCTGCGCTCCAGGACATCGCAAATTTGACTACGGTTGACCTGCAGAACATACGGCATAAGAATCGCGTTGAGCAAGCCGTGATGACTGTCGTAAAGCGCACCGAGAACATGAGCTAGAGCATGCATGGCACCCAAACCCCTCTGGAAAGCCGTCGCACCCATGCAAGACGCAACCAACATCTGGGCACGGGCTTCTAAATCACTGCCATCATCATAGGCGCGAGGCAAATAGGTGAACGCCAACCGAATGCCTTCTTGTGCAATACCCTCCGCAAGCGGATGAAATCCGGGAGCGCAAAGAGCCTCCAGGTTGTGAGACAATGCATCCATCCCGGTCGCAGCTGTTAGCGCGGCCGGCAGGCCTGTGCAAAGTCGCGGATCAAGAATAACTCTTCCAGGCATAATGGCAGGGTGAAAGATGACCTGTTTTTTGCCCGCTAACTCATCCGTGATCACCGCCGCACGTCCCACTTCAGAACCCGTACCCGCCGTCGTTGGAACGGCCACAACGGGAGCAATCGCCCTCTCGTCGACGCACTCCAGCCTGCCGTCGGGCTCGGCCAGTTCAAACAGCGATACCGTCTGCCGGGCAATCAGACCTATGGCTTTCCCGGCATCCAGTGCTGAGCCGCCGCCAAACGCTATTACGCCATCATGCCCCGCCTGACGAAACGCTTTCGCACCCGCATCTATTTGTGACCCCGTTGGGTTTCCCTTTATGTCGGAAAAAACAGCAACCTTCAATCCTTCGTCGCGACAGTGCTGAACCACCTCGGCGACCAGGGGCAGTTCGGCAAGACCGGGGTCAGTAACCAGCAAAGGCGTCTTTATCCCCAGCGCATGACAGCAATGGGGCAAGTCGTTTATACGACCATATCCAAACAGTATCCGGGTGGGATAGTTCCAGTCGGCTGTAACGTCATCCACGGCCGTGCCTCTAGATAATTTCGAAGTATCGCTGGAGTTCCCAATCGGTAACATGCTTGTTGAACTCTCTCTGCTCCCACTCCCGAGTGGTGGCATAGTGATCGACAAAAGCGTCACCGAACAATTGGCGCGCTACCTGTGACGCTCGCAGTCTCTTACTAGCTTCAGCCAGACTGGTTGGCAGGGCTTGCTCTGGCGGATGCTGCTGCTCATAGGCATTGCCTGTTACCGGATTTGAGGGCTCAAGTTTGTTCTCAAGGCCATATAGGCCCGCACCCAGCGCAGCAGCGAGCGCAATATAGGGATTCGCATCGGCCGAACCTAATCTATACTCAACACGCTGTGATCTTTCGTTACCCGGTATCACTCGCAGAGCGGTGGTTCGATTTTCTACACCCCAAGTAGCATCGGTAGGTGCCCAGAAGCCTGGAACAAGGCGGGAATAGCTATTGACTGTTTGGGCCAGCATAGCCAGCAGCTCTGGCATCAACAGTTGCTGGCCCGCAACAAAGTGTCGCTGTGCAGCACTCATCTGATGCCTCTCGCCTGCATCATGGAATAGCGCCCGCTGCTGCTCGTCGACAAGAGAAATATGAATATGGCCGCTCTGACCGGGGTACTCCGGTGACCATCGTGCCATGAAGGTTGCCATCAACTCATTACGCTGAGCCCACACCTTCAGAAACGTCTTAAACAACGCGGCCTTATCTGCCGCTCGCTGAGCCCCGTCGACCGCGATTGCGGCCTCAAGTACGCCCGGTCCCGTCTCCGTGTGCAATCCCTCCAGCGGGAAATCCATCTCTTCGCAAAAACTCAGGATATCGTGATACCACTGGGAATGTACCGAATTTCGCAGTGTGGAATAACCGAAGAAGCCCGGCGTTGCAGGCTGCAGGTTCCTAAATCCCTTATCCCGCACGCTGTCTGGCGTTTCCCTGAAGAGAAAAAATTCGTATTCGAATGCGGCCTTGGCCTCGAGACCCTGCTCGGCGGCATACTCCAAGACACGACGCAAAATCCCCCGCGGACATACCCTCTCAGCCTCACCTGTAAATTCTCCGAGGAAGATCAACATCCCATCTTCGTAAGGCAGCTCCCGACAGGTATCCGCCAGCACGCGAACAGGGGCATCGGGATAGCCAGTGTGCCATCCTGTGTAATCGACGCCGGGGTGCTCATAAAGCTGATCGTTGCTATCCCAACCCAACACCACATCACAAAAGCCAAAGCCCTTGTCCAAAGCAGAAAAAAATTTATCGCGGCTCATATACTTACCGCGCATGACACCGTCTACATCAAAAACACCGAGCTTGACATGCCGTAGTTGACGTTCCTCTATGATCTTCCGAGCATCCGCCGCAGTCCTGACCTCTGATGCACGCATAACAGCTCCTCCTTGGATGTCGCTTAATCACCTTAAGTCATATGCACGTCGATGTATACGCAACAGGCAGGCGTAACCTGCACAACCCGCGCCCATATGCATTTCTAAATGACGACGCCACAAAGATCAATCATAGTGTTGATTTACAGTTAGCATAAAATGTCGTTGTTGCCGGCCAGTCAGAAAATATTCCGATTACACCAACCTGCTGAGCAAGCACATCGACTACAGTGAGAATATCGCCGTCATTACTAATAACATCCTGCACTGTTGAATAGTAAAAACCGCCACCATCACCAAGAGAACCAGACCGTTCTGTTGTCCATCCGATCAGGTCCAGCCCCGCATTTTTCGCTTCGCGCGCATAGATGGACGGAACAACCTCGCCCTCCTCGACGCCCAGCAGCATAAAAAGTGGTGGCGCAAGTATGCGAACACCGTCAGAAGCGATCTTCGATAAAGGAGGGTCCATTGCTATCACTGACTCCCGGTTATTCACATCGGTGTTATAGCGATCGTCCAGATATACTACCTGCCTGGCGTAATCCGGATAGGCTTTTAACCAATACAAAACATCGTCGTATGAGAACGACTGTAACCAGACCCGCTCAGGCGCTATGCCTGCGGCCTCCACCTCACTGACCAGCTGTGTCGCGTAATCCTGTTGACTGTACTCATCCTGAAATGGCATCGAAACGCTCGGCGACTTCAACTCGGGCGCCACTCCCACATTTAACCGACGAAACAGTTGCAGAGCCTCTGAGAAGGACAACAAAGTGCCACCATTTTGTGGGGGTAGCATGTCACGCAGGGCGGAATTCGTCTCGAGCAACTCATCCTCAGAGCGAACGTTAAGGTTAGAGCGATCCAATATCCCCTTCAAACTCTTGAATTCTTCAAGCGTAATATCACTTGTGCAGCACTGCGCTTCCAGATTATCACCATTCATTCGCTGTCCAGGTGGCCGGACACACTTTTCCACAAGAGCCGTCTCCAAGATATTGGTAGTGTTGTGCAAGTCACACTGGTCGTGTCGGCAAACTAATTCCCTGTCACGAGTAAAGGTTACGTCGCACTCCAGAATGCCAGCGCCCATGGCTGCAGCCGCGCGATAAGACTCAGCTGTATGCTCAGGGAAAAGCAGTGGTGCGCCTCGGTGCCCAATAGAAAAGCTGGCGGGAGAAAATACTTTTTTTTCTCGAAGGCACGCCTGCAGTTCGGTTTTCAACAGTCCCGCTGCTAACTGCTGCACCAGTTGCTGCGGTCGCAACCCCAACTGTACAGCACTGACTCGCCCGCGAGCTTCATCAGAGGCAGCTAATGAGGACATTACTGGCAAAGAGAGCAAGACTGCTGCCACCACCGATCTATGTATCGACATATTTCCTGCCTCTTCAAGCCAATGATCTTCAATTATTTAGACAGCGTGTTGTTTCACCCGTTACCAAAATTCAAATCTAACCGCTCATCCTTTGCAGACCTCTAATATAACTGTTTCACATTTTATTTGAGTAATCTCTGCATCCTAAGCAACGCGATGCAAGACTCTAATACTAGCGTTGTTCTCCAGGCCTTCATTACGCCGATACGGGCGACAGGCAGCATTTTTGGTGCTATCTGACAGTCTTGCTTCTGAAACAAGCGCGAGTACAACAATTCGGACAGACTCGTTCACCCGTCATTAGAATCTGGCTCCAGTGAGTAAACGGTTGGGGAGCCCAGGCAGATCCAGATATGCCACAGGGGAATAAGAAACCCTCTTATCGATTCATTGACTCCGTGCACAGGGACTATATACTGCGCGAGCCTGATGGCTCTTCTATTTGTGTTCTGCAATAACGTTCACCTCAATCGATCCTCTTTCTGTTTTTCATGAGTATTCGCCGTCATCACGCACAATATACCCAAGTGGTACAACTCATCTATGTTAGATAGGAAAGATCAATGAGCAAATCAACAGGCACCGTTAAATGGTTCGATGAAGGCAAAGGTTTTGGTTTTATCGAACAGGAATCTGGCCCCGACGTATTCGCGCACTTCAGCGCTATTCAAGGAGATGGTTTCAAAACTCTTCTGGAAGGCCAGAAAGTTGAATTTGACGTAACCGCCGGTAAGAAAGGTCCGCAGGCCGAAAACATCTCTGTTGTCGCCTAAATTCTGAACTCAGCGAGGGCGGCTTTCAAGCCGCCCGTTTTACAGATAAAAATACCGGAGATTCAGGAATGTCGCTTTCTATTGATGACAACACTGTTGCCTCAATCCACTACACGCTTAAGAACAAAGAGGGAGAAACGCTGGACAGTTCCCAGGGGAACGACCCTCTGATTTATCTCCACGGCGTAGGCAATCTTATTCCTGGACTCGAGAAAGAGCTCAAGGGGAAAAGTGCTGGCCATTCTATGCAAGTCAAAGTCGCTCCCGAAGGGGGCTATGGTCCTGTGCACGACGGCCTGATTGACACAGTACCCAAGGCAGCATTCCAGGGCGTTGATACGATTGAACTGGGCATGGCATTCGAAGCAAAGGGCGAAGATGGACAAAGTCGGCGTATCACTGTGACAGCGATCAATGGAGACGACGTTACCGTCGATGCAAATCACCCACTGGCCGGTATCGAGCTCCACTTCGATGTTGAAATCGTCGAAGTACGCAACGCGACCGAGGAAGAAATTGCCCACGGTCACGCTCACTGAGACAGCAAAATTCTGCCCACTATTGTCACTCGGAAGACCCCCCGCTACACTGCACTGATCCTCGCCTGGTTGTATGAAGCAGCCATCGGATAATTGAAGTGGACAGGTGGCAGAAAATGATCATTAGCGGCACTGGAGCTCCCCTGCGCACCATTCTAATCTTTATATTGTTCGGCGCAATTGCAGCGTGCAGCGATAGTTCTGACGGTGTAAGCCTCGGTGTTCAGATAAGCGCAGACGCACCCGATACGCTTGGTTCGTTCGGCGTAGGCCACAATACTTTCACGGCAATTGATAGCTTGCGAAACAACCGCTCGCTCGCGATAGATGTGTGGTATCCCGTTGACGCCCCTGACCGACAAGATTCACCCTTAACCACTTACGCGCTGGCACCCGGCATCGGGCTCGATTCAACCATAGCGGTAGACGATTTGCCGGTATCGGCAAGAACCAGTCAGACTCTACTTATATACTCCCACGGCCTGGGTGGTATCAGTACGGCCTCGGTTCGCCTGATGGAGACCCTGGCAAGCCACGGCTTCATAATCATCTCACCGGAACACACAGGGAACTCACAAAATTCAAATAATCAGTCATTTGATGAGGCCGCAAGAAGCCGTGTTCCTGACGTCTCTTTCCTGATCGATACGATGGTGCAACGCAGTCAGGTAGAGGGGGATATGTTCCACCGTCGAATCGATGCCGACAATGTCGGTGTAATTGGTCATTCATTCGGCGGTATGACCGCACTGGGCATGGCAGCCGGCTGGGCAGGCGCATCGCCGGATAAACGCGTAAAGGCAATCGTACCCATATCTGCGGTCATCAGGGCAGAATTACAGAAAGATGATCGAAGCGGCGAGCCCAACGCTGGCTTTAGCAAACAGCAGCTCGAACAAATTACTGTTCCCACTCTTTTAATTGGAGGCACGCAAGACATCGACGTATTTATTGAAAATAATACCATTGCGTTCATGGAAATTATTAATTCACCGTTTACTTACCAACTGGATCTGCGCGGGGCCAATCACAATCACTTTATAGCTGTTTGTGATATTGGCAACCTTCTCATCAGTTTGGGTATCAATCAGGATAGCTGGCCAGCCATTGGGGCTGAGGGATTGCTGGAACCCTACGCATCGACCTGCTCACCGCAGGCTTTCCCAATTGAGGAGGTTGACCGGCTACTAAATATTTATGCCGTGGCGTTCTTCCGTAGACACCTGCAAGGCGATGCGCGATATAACTTCTGGCTATCACCAGAATTTGCGGCAAACGAAACCAATGCGACACTGACTGCAAAATAATATAAAGCAGCACAATGGCCATTCATTCGAATGAGAACTCGTTATATTAATTGCCCACAGTGATCTATACTTGGCACATGGTGAAATTTCAACATATAGGCTTTTTTTGCGCCGTTCTGACCGGGTCTCTCTGCCTCGCGACACCTGTTCTGGGATACGAAATATCGAGCTATGCAGGGGTGAATGACAACGGTACATTGCGCATCAAAGGAAAAACAATAAGGCTTTACGGTATCCATATACCTGCGACGACACGGACCTGCTCTAGCAACCGTATACCTCGAATTTGTGGCTCACGCGCGTCGGTAGCGCTGGAATTCAAAATAGATGGATTCGTCAGTTGCGCACTACTCGAACGTCATAAGGACAGCACCTATACGGGTCAGTGCCGCGTGAACGTATCCGCTTTTGACGAAGGTGATGACCTCAGCGCGTACTTACTGCAAAAAGGTTGGGCAGTGGCATTACCTGATGCGCCTTTTGAGTACCACACTCTGGAAAAAATCGCCCGTTCACGCAGTTTCGGCGTGTGGGGAATGCCGGTAGACAACGTGATCGATCGCCGCAGCTAACCATCCTCGCGCCGGGCGGTGAGAAATCAATCGGTCATCAGTATGCTAGCATTCGTGTTGTTCGTCGATCCGCAAGCAGATCTATTTTCCACCAAGTCAGTCGCGGGATATTTTTCTCATGCGTGCCGTTCTTTCGACGCGCACTCAACTTTTAGCTGGTAAAGGAAAAACGGGCTGGCCATTTTTATCTTTGAGGCATACCGCGTTTATAAGCCCCTTCAAGCATGATAACTTGTAATCAAATGTATTGTATTAGAGACGGAAGATTATGCGCCTCCTTATAGATACTGACCCCGCTATGGGCACTCTCGGCGGCGACCCTGAAGACAGCTTTGCCATCATGCTCGCCATTAACAGTCCAGAGGTGCATGTGGAGGGGATCACCATTGTGCAAGGCAATGTCCCTGCAGAAAAAGGCTACTCAAACGCAAGTCATTTACTCACGCTACTTGATCGTAAGGATATTCCGCTGAGACGAGGCTGTCTCAGACCTATCAACCTGGAAAGAGCTGTTCAGGTGAGGTGGCTAGAGCAACGTTACTCCGCGATACAGATTACCGAGATGTTGAACCCGAAGGGCGCAGACGCGGATGCTGTTGGGTTCATGGTGGATTTAGTGCTATCAAACCCGGGAGAGATCACTTTACTGACGATCGGACCACTAACTAACGTAGCTACGGCGATCATTCAAAACGCGGAGTTCGCTGCAGCGGTCAAGAATATTGTGATGATGGGAGGTACCGCAGCCTGCGCCGGTAACATATCACCCGCAGCAGAATTCAATTTCTGGCAGGATCCCGAAGCGGCCGATATCGTCTTCAGCAGCGGTGCGCCACTCACAATGGTAGGGCTGGACGTCTGTCACCAAACCCACCTCTATCCCAAAGACGTCGATGAGGCGGCCAAGGGTGGCACAGCGCTTGGGCAATTTGTAAAAGAAGCGACTGCGCCCTGGTTTCAGGTAATGTCTGGCGCGGGAGGCAGCGATGCACTGCATCTTTACGATAGTCTGGCGGCAGCCGTCGTCATGGAGCCAGATATCATCACTGCGGAAGAATCACACGTAGCGATAGAGACCGGTAATGGGCCCGCACAGGGCATGAGCGTGTCTTACCACAAGGCGTTTCAGCGAATCGTATTCCAAAGGCCTAATATCAATGCCAAGGTGGCCACCGAGGTAAATATCGAGCGGTTCAATAGTCTTTTTCAGGAGAGGGTGCTAAACCGTATTGCAGGAAAATGATGCGGAACGTGAGTGAGTTCGACACGATAGTAGATTCCAGGTTCTGCTGGCCCTTGCAATCCTTGTCCTGATCGCCGCATGACTGCAGTCTGATATTTGCTGAAAGTCTTTCTTCGCTAGTTTTGAGCCCACGTGTAAGTCAGCTCCAGACCGTAGGTCA
>CAJQQW010000210.1 GCA_905480565.1 uncultured Halioglobus sp.
CACCCTAAACGAAAAAGCAAATGACAAGAGCATGATACCGCGACTTTGAAATCGATCTGAAATCAGCTAGCCCGACTATAGCAGCAGCTGTGTCAGCCTTACTCTCCGAACACCCAGAACGAACTGAGACAAAAACTCCAGATTACAACCGAAACGCCTGCCACTATCTGCACCGCAAGATAATAAGCACCATATACCGCTACCCCTATATACATCACCACACCATTAATGAGTAAGGCGCCGAAGCACACCAGCAGATACTTGACCAGAGTCCAGCCATGAGGCGCCTCTGCAGAAAAAGTCCAGTGATAATGCAGGGTGTAACCAATCCGCGGAATGCCTACGTCTTCACCTCTGCCCCGACCTTGTATAGCGCATAGGCACTGCTGCCCCTGACACCCCGCGGCAAGAGCACTTGCTCCAGCTTCGAAATGGCACAAACCAGTCGGTGCAGAGGTCGTAGAGCTTTTCCGGGGGCCACCATCTTGAGCTTTCGATCAATGCCCAGCATTGTCATTAACCTTATCGGGAAATAGGACAAGCGAAAAAAGTATTCCGCCCTATCCAGAGTCCAACCCAATGTTGCACCTAGGTTTTCAAGCATGCCAAGCGAATATCGCCGATGGTGACCCGCAAACTGATCATAATTGGACCATAACTCCTGACCCGCAGGCACTGTTACAAAAACAAAAGATACATTGGGAAAGCTCTTGACAAGACTATTTAAAAACGACTCGGGATCAGGTAAGTGTTCAATTACGTCCAGTAGCAGAAGTCCGTTGTACGTCAGCCTGGTCTCCAGCGCAAGATCGCAGGCATCGACACCCGAGTCCACCCACTGCTCCACACCACTAAGAGGTTGAACATTCGCCAGCTCTACACCACGCACGTTTCGCCCCTCTTTACGCAGGCCTTGCACAGCCACACCTTTGCCACACCCTACCTCGAGAAAATTGCAATCCGCACATTTTTCAAGAAGAAGTTTAGCTATGAGTTCATTACGAGCGGCACTCCACCAGTGATGCTCGATCCCCGGCGGGTAGGCCAGCTCATACTGCTCATCCGTATAGGTGGTCTTCATAGTAGTATTCAATCCGAGTACGACAAAACACAATAAGCACTAAATACTCGAGCTCTTGTGCCACTTAGAATGCGAGCCTGAGTTTAATTGCGCGGCGTCTTCCTAAAATATACTATTCTCCCTCTACATTGAACAGCAGCGGGATTCAAAGATTGCCGGCAACACCTCAATTCTCTCAACCTGTTCATCTTGCCGGAGATTAATGCGAAACCGAGCCATTAGCCTTCGCACGAATCACTCCAGAATAAAGCAATTCTTGAGCCCACGCTGCATGTCACACCCATACCGCTGCCAAAGTTCGGCCGAGTCGAACGGCCACCAGCAAAGCCCTCTCGATGCGGATAAAAAGATGTTATACCGGGGCGTTCATTTTGAGACAAAGCATTCTATGCCAGTCACGAGAATATTATGAATTCAATCCGCTCGAACAGACTGGATCAGATCGCTCAAATCCTCTATCTGATATTTGTCGTTTTTTTCGCAATTGCGTTAGCACGAAACCATATCAATATGATCTCTCATGAGCTCCCACTGGATTACCAGGAAGCGAGCATGCTGGAGATCACGTCAACAATAGCTGGTGGTGAGAATCCTTTTGCACTTGAAAGCCAACCAGTTCACATTAGTTTGTATCCGGTTCTCTACAATATTGTGGTGGCACCGATCTCCAACGCACTGGGGAATACTCTGTGGTTACATCGCCTCGTTTCGGGAATTTTTATCATTGCCACCTGCGCCCTCTGTTATTTTCTTTGTCGGAAAGCGTCAGCAAGGAGGATGGACAGTCTGGCCGCGGCCATCATTCTCTACGCTGGATTGCTTTACTATTCCACACCGATAGCCAGCCCTAACAGCTTGGGTCTTTTTTTGTTCCTTTCAGCAACCTGCATCCCCTGGCTCTTCCGATTTTCTTCGCGGAGCCTAGCCGTGTCACTTGCACTCGGAATCCTTGCCTTTTACACCAAGCAGTATTTTCTAATGAGTCTAGGCTATGTCGCGCTGTTTCTTTTTTTGGCAGACTCCAAGAAACGGGGAATCTACTTCGGATTTTTGTCCCTCCTGACATTGCTTATATCACTTACGATTGTGCATGACACCTCGCCCTACTATCTGGATAACACTCTTTTCGCAGTGGCATCCAGTACCAAGTTCGTACTATCCAGTAAGGCAGCTACCCAACAATTCAGCGAGTATTTCACCATTTACTACCCGATCTTCGCCATTCTTGTCTTGGCTACCTACCCAAAATATCGAGCCGCATCTGCGATCAGAACACATCAAGGTTCTAATTCACCAAGCAATAAGCTTGTTAATTGGTTCGATTGGAACAGGCCCCTATTTTCGAAGAAGGTGGGGTTTATCTGGCTATGCTGTCTCTGTTCTATCAGCATCAATGCATTCGTGCTTGCACGAAATCCTGGTAACTATTTAACCTACTTATTTCAACTCATATCGCCTTTCCTGCTGATCGGCACATTTGGTTTCGCTTCAGCGATAACCAAGCGGCGATGGATAATTTCGGCGCTAGCCTGTCTCGCCTTGTACAACAGCTACTCTGTGCTTCCTACTGACTTTTCAGTCAATGAGAAAAATTGGGACATAGTCAGGTCAGAGATCGCCGCCGCTGATAACATTTACGCTTCCACACTGGTTTTGCGGGAAACCCTAGACAAAGGAGGGCCTATATACCATAACGGACATACGCCCTATTTTCTCTTGGCCAAGCACAAGCCAGCATTTTTTGTTAAGTCAGTCCACGAAGAGACCGTACCTCAAATTTGGCAGCGCCACCGCGAGCGACTCAATAACAAACTTAAAAACCAGTCGATAGATTTGGTGCTGATCGACAACTGGATGCAGCTCCCCCCGTCTGATGATCCCAGTGATATTGATCTCCAAAAAACCCTGGAAACGCACTACGAGCAGACCGACACGTTGGGATTACGCTTAATGGATAGACGTGGCGGCGGCCTATTCAACCTGAAAATATACAAGCCAAGGGATAAAACACCCGATTCTTCCAGTATGCCTAACCCTGCAGAGCCGGGTTAGCCGCAATTTTGAATCTCAGGATTGACATGAATCCTTTCCTCTGTTGCTATGGCGGCTGCATGAAAACAACCGCAACAGAAAAAAACTTTCAGTGGAGCAGCGCCAGTTTGAACCACTGGCACCATCTCGGAAAAACAAAACGCTACCGGTGCGTAAACCTCGACGAAAATAACAGGTATTTGGATCTTTAGCATGTCAACCGTAGATGAAAAAACTATCCAAGATTTCGACAAACAGTGGACAAGATACGGTGATAATGAAGGCTGGTATGCGTCGCTGGATCTGTTTTCAGATATCGTCAATCCGCTGCTAACCATCGATGATTTCCAGGGGAGAACTGTCGCAGATATAGGAAGCGGGACCGGCCGCATTGTTGGAATGCTGCTGGAATCCGGCGCGTCCCACGTCTACGCAATCGAGCCGGGCCCCGGGGCCTTTGAGAACCTTACGAAAAACCTGGCGTCAATGGAAAGGGGCAATGACGTTACACCTATGTGCAAGCGAGGTGATGACTGGTCAGTGAGCGAGCCTATTGATTTCGTCATATCAATTGGCGTAATCGAATTTATCAGCAAGCCGGACGGTACAGTGAAATGTTGCTACGATTCCTTAAAGCCGGGAGGTCAAATTTTCTTCTGGCTGTGCGCTCATGAAGGAAACGAGGTGTATCTCGCATTTATCAAGCCGCTCCGAAAACTCACCACACTGATGCCGCATTTCCTGCTGGCAACGGTTGTTCATTTGTTATATCTGATTCTTTGCGCCTACCGTTTCATAGGCAAAATTCTGCCCCTGCCGATGATGAAATATTTGAACACCGTGTGGTGGCCGATGTCTCCAAAGAAGAGGCGTCTTGTAATTTATGATCAACTAAACCCCCGATATTTCAAGTATTACAAGAAACACGAGGCACTCGCTCTGCTTGAACGGGCCGGATTCAAAGACCTCGAAATACATCACCGTCATGAATACAGTTGGGGTGTAAAAGGCCGAAAACCCTAGGCGTGCGGATAGGCCAAAACGTGAACAAGGTCACGGTATTAATGCTACGTGGTATCTAGGCCGCTGAGCGCAGTCAGCTCGAGATCAGGGGAAACGTTATTCACCGGGGGCTATAGCGATAAATAAGCCCACTAAACAGGCGTCTATCCGTCGATCCCATTATCTGGACAACGCACCTTTTAATTTCTATACTTTGTGAACGTTCATTCGAAAGTCCATGTTTTTTTTAAGGTTTTCGAGAAAAACTAACGCATTCAGCTTACATCTGTAGTCTGACTCTAGGCATCCCTGTATGAGCCACGAAGTCATCCTAATAAACCCGCCCCAGGTTTTCACCAAGAACCAGGTCGCAAGCGGAATCACACCACCGCTGGGTATCGCCTATTTGGCGTCCGTCCTTGAACTGCACGACATTACCGTCGACATCATCGACTCAGTTGGCTTGGAGCCCCAAACCATCCACCCCTTCGAGAAAGAAACCTTTGTGCGCGGCTTGCACTTTGGCGACATCGTCGCCCGTCTCGACGACGAGGTGAAAATTGTAGGCATCTCCAACCTGTTTTCTTTTGCCTACCCCGTTGTGCAAGAGCTCTGTCGGCAGATTCGAGCTTTCAGAAGCGACATAAAGATTGTTCTGGGCGGCCCTCACCCTTCCGCTCTCTACGAGGAGGTGTTGATCGAGGATAAAGACCTCGTTGATTTCGTGATATTGGGCGAGGGTGAATTGCCGTTTCTCGAGCTCTGCCAGAAGTTGCTGCAAGAAAACATGGTGCTGCAAACAAACATTGGCAGCGACATTGCCAATCTCGCGTTTCTCGACGAAGACGGCAAATGTGTCATGGGCACAGAGAAGCTCGCACGTAACACAAAGCTCAACAGCGACATTATCCCCTTCCCTGCCCGACATTTGCTGCCAATGGAAAACTATATCCTGGCGCAAGAATCCCACGGCTTCTCCAATGGCCGCTGGACTTCGATGATCAGCTCTCGTGGCTGCCCCTACGGCTGCACCTTTTGCGCCTCGCGTAAAACTCGCTGGGTCTCACGCAGCGCCACCGACGTCGCCGATGAGATCGAATACTGCATCGAGAACTGGGATATTCGGGAGTTTCATTTCGAAGACGACAACATGACGATTAACGTCAAGCGGCTTATCGAAATCTGCAACGAAATCAAACGCCGCAAGCTGGATATCCGCTGGCAGACTCCCAACGGCATCCGCGCAAGTCGAATTGACGAGGAGATGCTCACGGCGATGAAAGACAGTGGCTGTGAGCATGTGACCCTCGCCCCTGAGAGTGGCTCACCACGGGTGCTCACAGATATCGTGCAAAAAGGCAAAGATTTCGACTTGCAGCATCTAAAAGACTGCGGCGCTACCGCACACAAGATTGGCCTGAAAGTGGCCGCTTATTTCGTGCTTGGACTACCTGGAGAGACCCGTGAGGACATGGAGATGACCATCGCCTACGCCCGGGAACTCGCAAAGGTAGGCGTGGACGAAGTTAACTTCGGTCTATTTATTCCTCTGCCTGGCACTCCTCTTTGGGAGCCCTCGAAACACAAGATCAAAGATCTGGACTGGCTGGACTTACTCACCGTGGGTGACCTGGCGAAAGCTGTATCCTTCAACGATGAAGTCGGCAGCAAGGAGCTGGACTGGGTGCGCAAGAAAGCCTACATGAGTTTTTTGCTCACGCGCATCATCTATCACCCGACACAGTTCGCAGGGACCATCTTCAACGTATTCCGCGGCATTGAGAAGACCAAGTCAGAGCGGGTTCTGCGCAACCTCGTGCGGCGCTACAAAAAAGACGCCAAGGACGGCATAAACAAGCTCGTATTCGATAACCGCACCTTTTACGCCTATCGCCACATGTACCGCAAGATTTTCAGATTGATCTTCCGCTAATTGTCACTGCCATGTTCGCCTAAATACGGGAACATTTGAGAACAATCACGTTGCCGCACTAATCGGGTGTTTTCGAAACAGTCTTCTCTATTAGGTAGGTAGGCCGGCTTTTAACCTCCATGTAGGTCTTGCCTATATACTCTCCAACAACACCAATCGAGAGGATTTGTAACCCTCCCAGAAGGTAAATTGGGATTCCTGTTGGCGCCCAGCCATCCAACGGTGTCGTCAGACCGATGACATAAGCGATAAAAGCCCAGGCGCCAAACACCATGGACAGGACAAACACGAATAGCCCTAGCAGGGATATGACCCTCAGGGGGAGTATTGAAAAGGAGGTCAGGCCGTCAACTGATAGGCCAAACATATCCCTGAGGCCATACTTCGATTCGCCCGCCATCCTCGGTCCGCGGGCATAGTGTACCCTCGATGACGGCAGCCCCAGAAGGGGAATAACGCCCCTCAAGTAGAGGTTGGTTTCACGAAACTGCCCCAACAGGGAAACAGCCTGCCGACTCAAAAGACGAAAATCAGCGTGGTGGGGAACCGTCTGCGCGCCGAAACGGCTCGAAAGCCAGTAATGCGTGGCGGCGGTCCAGCGCTTGAACCTCTTGTCACTCTCCCTGTCGCCCCTGACGCCGTATACCACCTCATCTCCCTTCAGGAAGCACTCAACCATGTTATCGATAGCATTGATATCGTCCTGCAGGTCAGCATCAATGGATATGAGGGCATCTCCCTCTGCGTGCATCAGACCCGCATACACGGCAAACTGGTGGCCAAAGTTACGTGTCAGCTTCACGCCCTCAAAACAGGGGTCCGATTCTGCCAATTGGCAAATAATCTCCCAGGTGCGGTCCGTACTCCCGTCGTCAATGAAGTAGATTCGCGAGGCGCTATCCACCATTCCGCGGGCGACCAAAGAATCTATCTTGGATTTCATTGTTCTCGCCGTCTCAGGCAGAACGGGTTCCTCGTTCTTGCAAGGCACTATTAAAGCGATCACAGGCACCTTTGGGGACGACATATCTCTTAACCCTTGCAGAACACGATGCATTTCTTATTAATCATAGACATATCTTACAGGGAGAGACTGCGGTTCTGATAGACCCGTTTCCAAGATATGCCGCCGAGTTCACAGAGGACCATCTCGCTCCTGGCGGCAGAGAGCGCCGCGGAGCGCGGGCGGGAAGGCCTTCTTTCTCTGGACACAACGTACTCATAATGGCACCATAGATCCCGCTAAAAACGAGGGAGAACGCAACAACAATTGATCAATTTTTGATCAATTTAGTTCGTATTTTCGTGCTGAGTTTGCCTCTCTAAAACAAGTAAATAATTCACATTTTATCAGGTAAATTAGTTATCTTGTCGCGGCCTGTGCCGTGAGTAACATACTAACTATCCCCGCTCTTAATAAAGGGGAATCACTACTTTGAGACCCCGCAAGGAGAACAAAATGTTCAAGAAGACTGCATTGATCGCCGGCATTGGCCTGGCACTGTCTGCTACTGCACAAGCTGATTACCGGTTTCAGGTAGATGGTGGCTATGCACAAACATCATTTGACCTGCAAACGAGAAACCCCAACGATGGCAAGGCCGACCCTGACCTTGACAACTACAACATCGGTGGTACGTGGTACATGGAAGCAGTTGACACCAGCAAGGGCCCTCTTGGCGAGGCAGCTTTTCTGGATCATGCTTCATCCATCTCACTTGGTTTCGCAGAAGATGAAGTCAGCATCAATGGTGCTGATGACCCGGACGCCCAAGTCTACAACGTAGACATGCGCTATGTTGCAGAAGGTCCTGGCTGGAAATTGTCTGGCTGGTTGATGGAAGTTGGTTACCAACGCACCGAGAATGACGACGCTAACGTGGATACGTGGAGCGCTGGCATTGGCAAATACCTTGGCCAAAACACTTCTTTGGTAGCTCTCTACGAGAACATCAGTGTTGATAACGGCGGCGACGTTGATCGCTGGGGTGCGGAATTGGAGCATTTCTTCCCCTTCGATAACGGTGGTCTGAAAGCTCGGCTGGCCGGTGGTAAGACGGTCGTCAGCGGCTTGGATGATCCGACTCGATGGGGCCTTGGCGGCACCTGGTATATCGGCAACAACTGGGGAATCAGTCTTGATTTCGCCCAAGACGACCTTAACGGTTACGAAATCGACCGCTACGGTGCCGGTGTTGAGTGGTTCATCACTGAGAACTTCGCGGTAGATCTGAC
>CAJQQW010000211.1 GCA_905480565.1 uncultured Halioglobus sp.
AGCCCCCGTGAGACCAACACCAGTGCAAGGCCGCTGAGCATGGCGACCGTGGCAGAGATATCGACCAGCAGACGAATATCGGTCAGGTGCAGTTTGGTAGCCAGCGGGGGTAGCACACTGCTGATCATCAACAGCAGGCCCGCGAGAAACGTGCCCACGGAAAAAACCTGCGGTGCCAGGCGGCTCAGGACTGTGCGCAGGGTGCGACTGGTCTCGCCAATGGCCTGTCGTCGCTGCAGGGCCTCGAAACCACCAAACAGCGTGAGGGCGACAAACACCGGTAACAACGTGTAAATAAAGCGATAGGCGAGCAGCGCACCGAGCACCGCCGGCGCAGAGTAATAGGGCGCCAACAGCGCCGCACAAATACTTTCAAACACACCCAATCCCGCAGGCACTGTGCTTAGCACGCCGAGCGTCTGGGCCGCGAGGAACACCGCCAACACCTGCCAGTAACTCACCTCGGCAGACTCAGGTAATAGAAAATACAGCACCGCCGCAGCCAGACTCCAATCCACGGCGGCAACCAGTGCCTGCGACACCAGGCCCCACAGCCGCAGCAGAGGCAATTCAAAACCACGCCAGTGCAGCGGCTTGTGACTCGTCACATTAAGCAACAGCAGAACGGCCATTGCGGCCAGCAGAACCCAGCCGACCGGGCGCGTGGTCGCAAAGGGCAGACTCAAGGTATCCGGCAGGGGAAGGGCCGCCTGCGTCAGCACCACCCCGCCCACGGACAATACGCCCACCCAAAACGCCAGCACAGTGAGCGCGATCACCCGGGCCACATCACCGGCCTCGATGCCAAAACCGCTGTACAGTCGATAGCGCACTGCGCTCGAGCCAACCACCGACATGCCCAAATCCATGCTGAACACGTAAGCGATGAATGAGGTCAGGGCAATGCGGTCATAGCGTAACCGGTTGCCGAGGTGGCGCAGCGCGACCAGATCATAGCCGGTCATTGCCAGGTAACTGCCGCCGGTACACAGCAGCGCCAGCAGCAGGTGCAGCGCGGGAATCGCGCGGGTCTGCGCCAGCACCTCCCCCAGCGAGTGTTGCTTGAGTTGCAAATCCAGAGCCACCAGAGCCGCCACAAACAGGCAGAGGCCCAACACGGGGCGCAGCCAGTGGTGCAGGTGATCTCGCCATGTCGCGGTGGTTGCCATTCCGACTCAAGTATACTGGTATTCTGACCGGGCGCATCATGCCGGCGTCGAAACGCGGGGACGAATAACAGCCCGCGGGGCCATGAGCCGCTCCAGGATCTTGGAGCATCTTCGCGATATGCAACACGGCAGCACCACCCTACCGCACCTGATGCCATATTCCAGACACCATCTGAAACATTGCCGCTTTTCGCTGGAAAGAATTCCAGACCAACAGCACCCCACTGGCAAAAAAGCCAGGGCAACCGTATGGCACGAGCGGTTGCGCGCGCTCGTTCAGGATTAACCGGATAGGAATGGCATGTCCAGCGCCGCGAAGAAAATTTTCGGGCCAATAGATGTAAACTTCGACAGGTCCGCGTGTCCTGTCAACACAATTTAACTTAGCTGAAGATTTATCTGAGCAGAACAATCTACTTAAAGCTAACAAAAAGCAGTATCCTCAGCAGTTAGAAGAAGTGAAGGCATGGGAGCAAGGGTTAATAGATCCAATTTTTAAACCTTTGCAAGGGCGTCATACCGAAAATGAACGTGTTAAGAAACGTCAAAGTAAATAGACATTATGATTATTAGCAGAGCGGTTCCATTATTAGTTTCAGCATTGGTGCTAACTAGCCTAACGGTAAAAGCTGGGCCCGCGTTGAAAACATGGTCAAAAGTAACAAAGCAGCCTAATTTCATCGTAATTTTAACCGATGATCAAGGCTATGCCGATGTCGGCTTTAATGGCAGCAAAGACATTAGAACACCTAATATCGACAGAATTGCTAATGAAGGTACTAAGTTTAGCAATGGCTATGTTACTCATGCTGTCTGTGGCCCTAGCAGAGCAGGGTTATTAACCGGACGTTACCAAGGCCGCTTTGGTTTTGGTTACAATCCTGTGATAGATCCTACCGATACGAAAGCGGGCATGCCGCTTGAAGAGCAGGTGATTTCTGAAGTTCTCAAACCTGTAGGTTATACTTCCAGTATTATTGGTAAATGGCACATGGGCTTGCACCCTAAATTCCATCCCAACAAACGAGGATTTGAGCATTTTTACGGCTTTTTAAATGGTGGTCATGATTATCTGCCTGAGTTGCTTATCCATAAAGATATTTGCAGCTTGCCAAAAGGTGGCCGTCCCTATGCCACCAAGCTTAACCATAATTATGACATTGTCGAAATAGACGAGTATTTAACGGATGAGCTGTCTAACGAAGCGGTAAGTTTTATTGAGCGACAACAAGACAAGCCTTTCTTTTTATATCTTGCCTATAACGCCCCCCATGGCCCTATGCAGGCAACACGAGAATATTTAGACAGAAATACTCATATAAAAGATAAAAACCGTCGCACCTATGCCGCTATGATCACTGCGGTCGATGATGGTGTGGGTAGGGTATTGGCCAAGCTAAAAGCGCTTGGTATTGATGATAATACTATGGTGTTTTTCTTATCTGACAATGGCGGCTCTAGAAAACACCCATCAAGTAATGCTCCGCTTAGAGGTAACAAAGATAGTTACTTTGAAGGCGGAATTCATGTGCCATTTGCCGTGCGTTGGCCGGGTAAAATTCCTGCTGGTCAAGACTATGAGAACCCCGTTAGTTCACTTGATATCTTAGCAACCTTTGCAGCACTAACTAATGCACCTATCGCTGACGAACGTCCGTTAGATGGCGTTAACTTAATGCCATTTATTACTGGTAAAGATACTGGACTTCCTCATGAGGTGCTGTTTTGGCGTAACTTGAATCAAGGCACGTTAGCCTCACGTCATGGTGACTCGAAGGTTATTCATTCGCAAAAAGACGGTGATCACCTTTATAACTTAGCTACTGATTTGAGTGAAACAACCAATTTAATCAATAACGATAAAGGGCAATTTCAGCAACAAAAAATGGCAGTGAAAGCATGGGAAAAAGAGTTGATTGACCCTGTATTCAAAAGTTGGATAGCCCAGCGCCGCGAAGCGCAAGAAAGCTTTCTGGACAATAGATGTAAACTCGACAGGTCCGCAGGTCCTGTCGACACAATTGATGAAGAGGTCTACTCTAGATAGGCCGTTAATATCTCCGATACTTCAGCTGAAAAAATTAGTGTGACTGGAGAGCCTTTGCTTAAAGTTGCCAAACGTCTCCTCAGAAAAAAGCACAATGCTTCTGCCTAGATCAACTCCTCACCAGTGATCGAAGCAGCTACCTCAGACAGCTTGAGCTTAACTCGTTGGCGCTCTGACACAGTTTTATCAAGTGAAATACCTCTTTTTTATTGGCATAAAATTTTTCAGCTTTATCTTGCCACATCTAAATAGTCTGATTACTGATATTGGGCACATCTAACCGTATAAATCTGAATGGAAGGCAGTCTTAAGGCGCATGGAACAGCGTCTGCTGGATAGGCGTACCTCGTGCTTTATGCATGCCGAAGTGAACAATACAGCGTTTCACTTAATCACCAATAATAAATATCTATCGCATGTTTCACTTAAGCAAAAAGTTCTTTCGCATTAAAATAACGAGCTGCAACTTTTTGATTAGAAGCGTAAAACCTCACCTTAACAGCATCAACCTGTTCTTCCGACAACAACACGTTCTTTTTATTTCTACCGCTCCTCTCAACACGATTATTCAAATTACTCTGAAGATACTTCAGAATACGCCTGATTTTTCTTCGGTACTGCTCCGGCATGTATTTATTTACTGACAACATAAAATCAAGATATGGACCTTCAAGCGAAGGGTTCGCATTAATTCGCGGCAAAACTCCAACAGAGTCATCACCAAGAGCGTCAAAAAAGTCAGTTACAATATCCTTTCGTACCAGTTCGCCATGGTTCCTGACGATGAGCCGATCACGGCCAACAACCGATACCCATTTTTCTGTCAACTTACTGTAATTAAGATCGCAACTACCAACGCGCTCTCTCTCTAAACCATCAGCAAAAAACACATCGAAGGGTTCCGTTAATCCTCCAAAAGCAACCCTTTGCCTATACATGGAGTCGATGAGTGAGATCTGGTCGCGTAAATAAAGCACAACTCGATAATCCCCAACTTGTTTGAATAACTCCTTATAGTTACTCGGATGTGTAAAAGAAAAATGTTCCGCACTGATAACACAATATTTAGGCCGAGAACCTGATATCAGAGTATTAATTTCCTCGACCATATCTTCTGTACTAACACCGCTATACATTTCTTCGGCGCGTTTGCCAAGGTTCTTCGTACGACAGCTCCAATAGAGGTCCACATGGCTACCGCCAAGTAAACCCACATCAGGATAGAGCACGCCATGAGCTAGTAACTTATCTCTATTTTTGTAAAGTGACCGCTGTAGACTAGACGTACCAGTCTTCATGGTACCTACATGAAAAATCCATTGCGTCATAACAGGTCCAAATAATTATCTAACATAACAAAGCACAATGCATTGCGGTGGAGATCAAGCTCTCATCACAATATCGCACTCTCCATCAATTGGAGCGCGTAATACCTAAAGCGACAAACTAGCTTGCACTTAGTGCTTCAGAAAAACACCAAGCACCGGACCCGCATCATACCTGAACTTTGCTTTCTTTGGATCGCCTAAGATACCTTGTCTCGATGGGCAACACCGTAACTACGGAGTTTTTCTGCCACGATCTTTTGAGCCCGCCTCCATAGGATCGCAATAGACTCCTATTGATCTGAATGGTCCCACACACACCCGAATACCTCATCGATGCAGAGGGTATCGCCATATCCTCGTTGCCTGTGCAGCCAACGCCGAGTGTAAATGTTTAATACACCACAAACCGATGGCTTCACGACTGACTGTCATGCGCCGTTCAGCGATCAAATCCTCGATATCGCTGTGGCTCAGGTTGCATCGATAGTAACACCAGACGGCATAGGAAATCACACCAGGTGGGACGCCTAATCTGAATCGATGGCGTTTGCCGATGCTCATCAGCTAATTGTAGCCGAAATTTGGAGGTTAACTTGTCATTATCCAGTACTCAATAGGCGGATATTTCGAAAATTTTTACAGTTCACTGAGCAGGATCAGCGCAGGAATATACTCCCTGTATACCGCTTATTTGTTCTATACTTGGCGTGTGATCCAGATTGGGCCAGCAGTCTATTTCCGTTACCCCCCCCTGTAAACAAAAAAACGGCGGTGGCTAGTGGTATATGAGCGCTGTTCCCGGGGACGTGTTGCCAATCGAGCTATGGCGAGCAGCTGTGTCTGGGGGTCGACCCGTAAAATTTTAACGAATAGGTACTAGCTGCATGCTGATTAGTAAAGATCACGACAAAGTATTTGCTAACGTTGTAGATCGCCTGAGCGAAACGGCAAGGGAGTGCTTTCCATTGCCTGATGACGCTGAAGTGGCAGACAATCTTGTTTCGATGGCCAATTTTCTTCCCTTAATTGGTGAGTTAATAGAGGTAATGGCACCGGAGATCGTTGCCGAGATTGGTGCGTACCGAGGCATTACTACACGAGCACTGTTAAACATTGCCAATGAAGTGGGCTTTGATGTCCACGTTGTAGACCCCGCTCTGCCCGAAGAAAGCGATGACGCGCGCCTCACGCGTTTCAAGCAGCTTTCGATCGACTACCTGGGAGTAGATCATGGAGCTTCTGTGTTCTTTATTGATGGTGACCACAATTACTTTACTGTTGAACGAGAGCTCAGCCTTATCCATCAGCAGCGCGCTGGTCGCCCGGTACTCACCTTGCTGCACGATGTCTCTTGGCCTTGCGCCCGCCGCGATATGTATTACTTGCCAGACACTATTCCTAAGTCGGCCCGAAAACCCACGGTTGACTATTCAGTGCTTTCCGTAGCCAGTTCAACGCTGCTGGAAGGTGACGCAGGCGTTCCAATGACTATTCCTGTTGCCATTGAGGAGGCAGGCGACGCTAACGGCGTGCTAACCGCGGTCGAAGGGTTCCTCTCAACACACGATGGGTATGAGTATATTCAGCTGCCCGCTATTTTTGGCCTGGGCGTGTTGTGGTCGACAGCGGATTTAAGCGACTCGCAGCGCAAAGCGTTTGCGAAAATTAAAGAGCGCATTCAATGGGTATCCCCCTTTGCGGCCACCATGGAGCTGAACCGATTGATTTTGCTGGCTCGAGTAAATGAGGCCGGTGCGGAATGGCATAAATGTCAGCGCGCCATCGCCGAGCTAACAGCCAACGTCGACCGCTTGAGCTCAGAGCTAAAGGCCAAAGAAATCGAACTCGCCCGTCTAGCGGAACAAGAAAACCCGGCCAAGCAAGAAAGCCAGGGAGAGCAGGAAAATCAGGCAGAGAACATGGCCCATCGTAGTGCGTTAGACACGACAAGAAAGCAATAAACTTGAATGTGAGTAAACTCCAAAAAAAACTCTATATCCATGTGGGAATACATAGAACGGGAACCACTGCATTGCAGGGCACTCTCTCGTCCAATCACAAAATGTTAGCCGACACGGGCCTGCTTTATAGTCAATACTGTCTTCAGGGAACCTCTCACTCACCTTTGGCCCTGTGTTTTCCATCGGGCCGGGATGCCGCTATTGCCAGAATAGTGGCAGGCGCTGAACAACGCTCGGCCATGTACGAGTGCTACAACGGGCCCACGCCCGAAGAGCTTTATTCTGGTTTAGCAGAATATGTCGCCGAAGCTCCGCAGCAAAATATTCTAATCAGCTCAGAGTGCTTTTTTGAATGGTTAGACCCTGCCGCTTTGGCCTCAAGCTTCGCGCTGGTCGATGCCGAAATCCATGTTATAGCATTCTTACGCCGGCAGGACCGGTGGCTTGAGTCTGTGTACTCACAAATCATCAAAGACCCGGGTCTGCGGTACAGCTCAGATGCTCAATCCATGCCGCAATGGGACTTGCTTAACTACCGGCAGATATTTAGGGAATGGGAGCAACTG
>CAJQQW010000212.1 GCA_905480565.1 uncultured Halioglobus sp.
GCAGCCCGTTGGGAAAACGGCTACTGTGAATCGTTTAACGGCAAGCTCAGGGATGAACTGCTTAACGGAGAGCTGTTTTACGCACTTCGGGAAGCACAGGTGCTGATAGAGCAGTGGCGGGTGTTTTACAACATAAAGCGACCACATCGCTCACTGGGCTGCAGGCCACCCGCACTGGAAACAGTGATACGTGGTCAGGATATATCCATGTACAGAAAAGCTGCGTAAACTCACATTCAACCTGGACCAGACATAACGGGCAGGTCAAAAACCTTTCGGCCAAAATGGGTATAGCCATGCTGCTAGATTTATTAATACACCGCGAACTACCCTTACTGAGTTACATGATGACAACGGAGGGTATTTTTCTCAGTACAGGCTTCGCCCTGGCTTACGCTTTTGTGAGAAAACACTTTGTCCCGGTCTGATTACGGAATCCTTTCCCGGCTGTTACACCGTCTTGCGCTTGGCTCCTGGCGTCTGGGGCGGATGTGGTTTGAACTTGAGGAAAGCAAGGCGGAGAAAGGTCCCACACAAAACGTTGTAAGGCCTGTCTTTATTGCGGGCATGGCACGCTCAGGCAGCACAATTCTTTTGAATGCGCTCTACAGCACAGGAGCGTTCCGCTCGCTTACTTACCGCGATATGCCCTTCATCTTGATGAGCGGAACCTGGAAAAATTTGTCCAGCGGTACGCAGGCGAATACAGAAAAAAAGGAGCGTGCGCATGGCGATAGACTGATGGTTGATTTCGACAGCCCGGAAGCTTTTGAGGAGGTGTTTTGGCGCACGTTTCATGGATCTGCCTATATTCAAGGGGACCGTGTAATAGTGCACGATGTGCCGGCGGCTATACGGGAAAAATTCAAAAAATTCGTCCAGCATGTGTTACTGAGTCGCGAGACAGCCCGGCAGACACGCTATCTGTCTAAAAACAACAACAACCTCTTGCGCCTGGCCGCAATCCGCAAGACTTTTCCCGATGCCCTTGTACTGATACCTTTTCGAGAGCCATTACAGCAAGCTTTGTCACTGCAGCGACAACACCGGTTATTCCTGGAAAAGCACGATCAGGACAAGTTCTCCATGGACTACATGCTATGGCTGGGGCACTACGAGTTTGGCCTAGGCCACAAGGAGTACCATTACGACAACACTGACAACCCCTACGATCATTCTTCACTGGATTACTGGCTAAAGTGCTGGCGAGATGCTTACGAATTTGCCCTGAATACGGCGCCTGCAGAGACAATATTTCTCAGTTACGAGCGCATTTGTTCAGCGCCTCTGGAAACTTTCACCAGGCTTTTTCTGGCACTGGATATAGAAAGTGCTGCAGGGCGTGCTGCGGACTGCTATTCAGAGGCAGATGTCCGTGCTGCCGAAAATTACAGCACCACGCTCTATGCAGATTGCTGCGCTACACATTCCAAGCTGTTGGAGCGACACATAGCCTAGGAGCCAACGAGGAGCAGACCACGTTTTCTCCGTCCGTCCTGCTCTCGGCGGAGTGGCGCCGATTCCCCGGAAAATTTATAGTTCTTTAAATTCTGTTAGAAAGGGTGAGCTGAGCCACACTTAACCTTTTAGACGATGACACATAGTGATAAGAAGAATACTGACAAGTTAAGCCCCCGGTAAGGATAGAACCGGTGGATGAATACGGGATTGCCAGCGTATTTAATGACGCTTGGTAAAAGGGTTCTATGGGTATCGATTATCGTCTCAAGTTCCCTCCCGACATAATTTCCCACGCCGTTTGGCTATACTAAATTTTAATTCTGAGTCATTGCGATCTCGAAGTCCTACTCACTTAGAGAGAAAATTTTATGAGTCGCGAATCGACCTGGCTCCGGTGCATCGCGTTCGAAGCGATTTCTACCCGCTTGAAGCGGGATTATCGAGGCTATGGCGACACCTTATATATGCATGAAGCCTTCGTCAGAATCAACGGCAAGCAGCACTATTTAAGGTGGGCAGTGGGTCAGGAAGAAGAGATGCTTTTATGCATATCTACAGGCCTGTAGTGATGGCGTGACTGTGAAGCTATGCTTCAAAAGATTATTGCGAAGCCATGGCGGTGAACCTAGGAAGATCGTGGCGGATAAGTTGCGAAGTTATGGTGCTGCGCATGACGAGTTTATAAAAGATGCAATTTACAGGACGCAGCAGTACGGGAAAAACCGAGCTGAGCGGTCGCACGATGCGATGACGGTCAGGGATCGATGAATGAGGTAGTCCAAGTCTGCTAGGCAGGCGCAGAACGTTTCCGTGCTCCTGCAGCGACCTCAAATTTGTTCAACCTGTGCAGGCACCTCGTCCGCGCTCATCATTATCATGATCTAAGGTTCAGAGCGTTCTTTTAGTGTGCCACTGCCAACGCTTGAAGGATCAAGGCCAGCTTTATGCATTGCCGAGGATTTACCTTGTCGATGCCATTGGAGTCTCAAGGACAAAGAATGGCGTGGCCGGTAGCCTGAGACCAGGGCCCTAAAATCCTCAGTCTGTAGGAGTTAACTTGTCGATAAAATCCGGTTGATTTCAAGTGAACATTGCGAATCCACCATGCCTAGCCTGTCCCACTTCCGAAGCTACCGGAATTCCGCGATCTAAATGAATAATGTGCCGATACCAATGGCTAGCAAAATTCCTCGATCTCCGTATCATCAACGTTTATTTCGGAGTACATACAAAAATCAGGGTTCATCGAAAAAAGTGTAAGAGGATATGGGAAAAATGGAACATGTGATACGCCTGCTGTCGATCGCGTTTTTGGCTTTTCTTTACGGTTTTGTTGCTCAGCGTTTTCAGCTGTTTCCCTATGAACAAGTCAATGCAGCGTTAACCCAAGCAACGACACGGTTCCAAGAAGAGAATGTATTCAAATCCCACTACCTTAAAGCAGCGCCCTACGATCGCTACGGTACGCGGATCCTGAGCGCCAGTGATAGCCAGCCGGGGTTGACGCTTATTACAAGTTATTGGGAAGATATGGGTTGGAATGCTGGCATAAAACTGATTGACTCCGAAGGTCGTGTGGTACATCGCTGGAGGACAGATGTGATCGAGTTATGGCCCGATGCGCCGGATTGGGTCAAGGTCGTGGGAGGTTATGTTCATGGTAGCCATTTATTTGATAACGGCGATGTGTTGTTCAATATCGAGCACACAGGCCTATTTATGATCGACTCCTGTGGCGCTGTGAAATGGCATCTCGATCACCCTACGCATCACTCGATTGCCAGAGATTCCGATGGCAATTTTTGGGTTCCAGGCAACGTCAAGTTAAGTAGAAGTGAGCCTCAGGATATGAAGTACCTGCGGCAGTATCCTGGCCTAACGCCCACGGCAAAAAGTCCTGTTTACGAGGATCGCCTGCTCAAGGTGTCTCCAGAGGGCAAAGTGCTTGCCGATATCAGTCTGTTGAAGGTACTGTACGATAATAATCTTCAACGCTATATCGTCAAAATTTCCAAGCGGAGAAATGGCGACTTGCTGCACCTTAATGATATTGATGTACTGGATGCTTCAATGGCGGCGCAGTACCCGTTGTTTGCAGCGGGTGATATCGTGGTCTCGTTACGACATTTGCACATGATATTCGTAATGGATCCTCTTACGGGCGTTGTGAAGTGGCACGCGACTGATTCCTGGATAGAGCAGCATGATCCAGATTTTTCCGGTGATGGCTGGATTACTGTATTCGATAATAATAATGATTTCGGGGGGCATTCTGGTCCTCGGCGTGGCGAAATGCTAGGTGGCAGTCGAGTCGTTGCTGTTCAGCCAGATACCGGTAAGATGAAAGTGAACTATCCGCAAAAGGATGGTGAGCTTTTCTATACCAAAACCGGTGGCAAGCAGCAGCAACTGGAAAATGGCAATCTGTTACTCACAGAGGCGAAGGCGGGTCGAGTGTTTGAAGTTACCGCTACTGGTGAGCTCGTCTGGGAGTGGATCAATAAGCCCAATGATAAAAACCAGGTGGCGGAAGTAATGGAGGGCACTCGCTACGCCATTAGCCCAGATCAGGTTGCGTCATGGCCCTGCCATATTCCGCAATAACACAGTTTAAGGAGGCGGTTCAATATGTACATATTACCTCTAAAAAATGGCGCGCTTACGTTTTCGACGCTATTGATGCTGGCTCTGACTACCAGTCCCGCTCACGCCTATCTGGGGCCAGGTGGCGCTGTATCCAGCATTGGTGCCTTGCTGGCACTAATTGGTGCCGTGCTTCTGGCGATTATCGGTTTTGTGTGGTTCCCGATCAAGCGTATGCTAGCTGGCAAACAACAGAGCGATGAAGATGATAACGAAAATGCTAGTGACCCCAAACAAGAACCCGAAAAGCCATAACATAACAGCTAAGCCTGCCAACTCCTGATTAAGAGCGAAGACTTATGAGTCTAATGGGGGCAAGCCTCGTCGTAATTATCTTCGCGATATTGGCCCACTACATCGGCCTGGTTCGCTGGACAGGACAAGTTATGGCGCACGCCCGGCAGGCAACTGCAATCCTGCAAGACAGTACGCTGGACGACCTGACCAAAGAAAAGGCAATGCAGACCGCCGCTATTCAGCTATTCAAACTCTTGGGGCTGCTGATTTTGGGTAGTCTCACCGCGGTTACGCTGCCGCTTGGCGTGATTTGGTTGGCGGATACCGGTGGCTTGCTCTCCTTTGACGGTGTATTGGCGATACTTGTGCGCTGGGAATTTCTGCTTGCCGCCACGATGGCCGGCTTTACGGTATTTATCGTTTTGCACCGAATAAAAAAAAGAGTTCCAAAAACTAAACCTTTTTAGCCGATAACTGGCAGTATATAACCACTTTTGCTGTCGCTGTTCGACGAGATTACGCAGACATAACTAATGAACATCACCAGTCGTATTGAAAGAAAGCACGCATACCTGCTTGCCGCGTTCGCGTCAGTAGCGGTCATCGTTGTCTACGCCAGTTTAATTTTTCCCTTGAGTTTGAATATTCCGTACCGTGACGACTTTCAGGATATTCTGATCTTTGTCGTGGAGTTCTCTCAAAGCACGACACTCGTGGATGCAATGTCAGCGTTCTTACACCAGCATGCAGACCACCTGACTTACTCATCCCGGATTTTCTTCTATCTGACGTTCCTGCTCCAGGGCGAAGTAGACTTCCGAACACTGGTCGTCGCGTCCCATCTCGGTCTACTGGCGCTTATCGCATTATTTTACCTGCAATCCAACAGTGATAGTAAACTCAAGCCGCTGCTCCTGGTCTGCATTTGCCTTCTCTTACTCCAGCCTCGCGCGCACGGCATGATCCTCTGGCCCATGGCAAGTTTTCAGTACTTTTTTGTTTACGCCTACTGCCTTGCAGCCCTGTTTTTGCTTCATCAGTCGGGAAAAATGTGCTTTTCTGCGGCTATAGTCTGCGGAATCTTGGCAAGCTTCTGCATGTCTACTGGGCAACTGGTCTGGGTTTTCGGCGCAATCTCACTCGTTCTGCGCCGCAAAGATATCGGTAAGTTTTACCCGGTGTACCTCACAACGTGGATTTTTGCCGCCGTGTTGGTACTGATAGTATTTCACTGGATTTTTGTGCCGGTATGGCCGACCCACTTACTCCTGAACGCTGTATTGGAGAACCCGGTAGTCTTCGTCCAGTTCCTGTTGGCTACCCTTGGTTCTGCTGTCGGCATGGGTAGTTTACTCGCGTCTCAGATATTGGGCTGTATTGCATTGCCTGTCTCCCTCGCGTTTCTTAAAGAGGGTTGGAAGAAAGGGCTGACGCCACTGCACTATTTTCTGTTATTCAGTCTGGCATCCATTGGAATCATCGTATTGGGTCGAGTATTAGGTTACGTCATTTTTGATTTGAAAATGGAGGTACACGACCTGAAGCCTCGATACAGCTTCTCGTCTCAAATGCTGTGGGTTACCTTATTCATGCTTGCTGTTAATCGGCTGCAGGTTCTCGATTTCAAAAAAGCTAGTCTACTGCTGGCAGGGTGCACGGTTTTTAGTATCTGTGTGTATTCTGCCTTCTTGCCCCAAGTCGAAAAGCATCAGCAGATACGTGTTTCCATCTTTAACAAGAATGGCCTTGCCAGCATAGACAAGCAGTATCCAACCGAACCCACATTAAAGAAAGCTGCGGAGTTGGATATTTACACTCCACCTCCCCGGCCCTACGAACATTAGCAATGGCTGTTGCGAGCGGTGCAAATGGGCCGCGCAATGGTCATGGTCACGAGAAAGCCGTTTCGCTTCTTTTTGCAGTCGCCTGCTTGGATAAGTTAGCTTAGTTGCCTACAGTTTCAGACGTTTGAAAAGGCTTTCTGGAGTTTTTTTCACTATAGCCATAATTAGCCACCATACTTTCGGCGTATAAATGGTGTGACTCTTTTTGTCGATCCCCTTGATAATATCCCTGGCAATTGTGTCTGGTTTTGCCCACAGGAAATTCTTGTCAAATTCAGCAGTCATGGGCGTATCAATGTATCCGGGTTTCACATCAAGGACACATACGCCTCTAGGATATAATCGATTTCGAAGCCCCTGCAAATAAGCTGATACCATGCTTTTTGCAGCACCATAAACATAGTTGGACTGCCGGCCTCGGTCTCCCGCTACACTTGTGATTACAGCAATGGTACCGCTACCCTGGCGTTCCATATGGTTTGCTATATGGGTTAACAAGGACAGCGTGCCGATGGCATTAATAGAAAGTTCATGCAACGCAGTTGGGAAGTCGCTCTCACAGCGCGGCTGATCCGGAAGGCTGCCGTGGGAGATCAAGACGACATCTATCATCTTGAGGTCATCGAAGGCTTGCTCAATGATCTGCTTATGTGTATCAAAATTAATGGCATCAAAATGGGCATACTGCGCACTTTTTGCTCCGCGAACGCCAAGATCTGTGGCTACTGTCGCAAGATATTGTTCATTTCTGCCAAGTAAATGGAAGGACGCCGTTCTCTGCGCTAATCGCCTGGCCGTTGCGATGGCCAGTGCAGAGGTGGCCCCTATTATGAGTACGTTCGTCATGCTTACAAACCCAGCCGTTTTGATTGTTCGGAGTGGAAGACTCTGTCTGCACCGTATTGCGCACGTGCTTCTGCAAACTGGTCCCAGTTGGGATAGCATTGTCTAAAGGTT
>CAJQQW010000213.1 GCA_905480565.1 uncultured Halioglobus sp.
CTAACGAGCAAACCCCCTACTCCGGCACCGATAGTCGACATAGACCACATCAGCGTTGCGGAAGTCGGCGCGGAAATCCCCAACCTGTTATCGGCTGAGGCGCCCCCAGCACCGAGTAGCGATGAAATTCAGCTTGCCGCGGCAGGCGCGGATATGGGCGGCTTTGCCGCTCCGGCAGCACCAGCGCCGCGAGTAGACTTATCGGCCTTGAGCGTTGAACCGCCCGGCAGCGACATTCTTGAAGAGCACCAGCGCCGCAGCAACAGCGGAAAAATCCCACCCACCGATCACCTGTCAATCAAAGACTAAGCGTCCGCAGCAGCGGGCTATCCTGCCGCGACAGGCAGTTTTATACGAACCTGCAGCCCAGGATTTGCGCTACCCAACTCAACGGAGCCGAAGTGATACTGCGCGATCGCCTGCACAAGACTGAGGCCAAGGCCGTGGCCTGGCAGCTCAGTTCGACTCGATTCAACGCGGTAAAATCGGCGAAAAACATTTTTTCGTTCTACCACAGGGATACCGGGTCCAGAATCAGAAATGACCACGCCATGCCCCGCACTGCCAGCAGCACCGATTCGCAACTGCACCCGTATGTCGCCGCCGGAAGGCGTATACTTGATAGCGTTATCCAGCACGTTGGCAAACATCTGCACTAGCAAATCAGCCTCGCCTTTGCAGAGGCCCGACTGTGGTGCATCAAGCGTCAGGTCGATATCCCGCTCCAACGCCAGCGGTTCATAAAGCTCTACGACATCATGCAATAACGCCCGCAGTTCAACGTTACTGCCATCGACCAGTTGGCTACCCGATTCCAGCGCGGAGATACGCAATAGCGCGTTGAAGGACGACAGCAGATCGTCACACTCTTCAATAATCCCGTCGAGCTGAGCCGCGTCCTGCCCGCTTAACCGACCCTCCAACTGGCTCAGATTATTACGCATCCGCGTCAGCGGGGTTCGCAGATCGTGAGCGATGTTGTCAGATACTCGACGAACACCCTGCATTAATGATTCCATTTGCTCCAGCATCTGATTCATCACTTCAGCCAGCGCTCTGACGTAGCCTTTTTCACCCTCTACCTGTAAGCGCCGTTCCGGACCACCTCTGACAATACGCGAGATATCCCTGTTAAGCAGCTCGACCCGGTTTAGTGCCCGTGCCGCACTAAAAAAACCACTACTGATACCTAGCACCAGCATAACGCTCATTACCAGGATCAATGTCCGAAAGACGAGCTTGCCCTGCTCAACAATATCGTCATAACCGCGGGCGACAATAGCAGAATATCCGTCACCAAGCCCCAGCGGGTGAGCAAGAAACTCCACGTCGACAGATTCGCCCCAATTCTGCAAAGCCATCTCAAATCCCAGCCAGCCATCGTCAAACTCCCGGTACCGGGGAGACTGCGGCAAATCTCCAAGCACCTTCACTCCCTCACTATCCATAATCAGGTAGTAGAAGCGATTCACTGAGGGGGAACTGCGTTGATCATCTATATATTGCTGCACGCCCGGCATCTGCTGCCCACTGTAGACCAACTGCAGTGTTTCGAGTTCATCGAGTACGCTTTCACCGAGCTCCCTGAACGAGGAGTAACTGAAATATATATAGAGGGCCACAACGAGCATGAAGACTGTAACGCTGAGGACGGTTACATACTTTACAATGTAACGAAACGTCAGGCTGTTAACGACATCCTTTACTTGCACGACAGAACGCTCAAGTGTCCAGTTGCGGCCCCAGCCTGTAGCCGGCACCCCTCACGGTAGTTAGCAAAGGAAACTCAAAGTTTTTGTCTATTTTCTGACGCAGCCTTGAAACATGGACATCAATAACATTCGTCTGCGGATCGAAATGATAACCCCATACGTGCTCCAGCAGCATCGCCCGGGTGACAACCTGCCCTGCATGACGCATAAGGTACTCCAGTAATTTGTACTCTCGCGGCTGCAGAGTAATCGCAACCCTTTCACGTCGCACCTCCTGTTTGAGTAAATTCATGGAGAGACCCTTCACCTCCAAGACGGTCTGCAGCTCGGCTTCCGGCACTACTCGACGCACCAACACGTCAAGCCGGGCCAATAGTTCAGCCATAGCGAAGGGCTTCACCAGGTAGTCATCAGCGCCACCGTGCAGTCCCTGCACCCGGTCATCAACGTCTCCCAGTGCGCTCAGGACAAGTACGGGAGTAGTATCGCCGTCAGCACGTAGCGTATTAATTAGCGTGATGCCATCCATCCTGGGCATCATACGGTCCACAACCATAACGTCATAATTACCAGCAGCCGCGGCCGCCCTGCCCTCCACCCCATCTGGAGCGTGATTGCAGTTGTGCCCTGCGGCCGTCAGCTCATTGACGATGAACTCCGCCACTTGTTTATCATCTTCCACGAGAAGAATATTCATGCATCGCCCCACCTTAATTTGCAATGTAGCACGGGGTGAAAGTCGCACTCAATTTACAATTCGTTAAGGTAGCAATCCATTCTGTTTCGAACTTTAGTGCTAGAATCGCTGCATGCCTGCTTCAAACACGCCAATGCACCCCTCACTGTTTAGACGATTGACAGCCATGCTCTACGATTCTCTGTTGATTGTCGCATTGGTATTCGTGGTGAACGGCGCTGTATTGGGTGTTATGGCTAAAATCGGCGTAGCCGAAGACCACACCTTGCGGCCATGGCAGGCCCAGATTCTGACGCTGGCCTGTATCGTTACTTTTTTTACCCTCTTCTGGATAAAGAGCGGTCAAACCCTGGGCATGCAGGCCTGGCGCATCAAGCTGGTCGATTTTGACGGCAACGCACCTTCTGTCACGCTGGCCGTACTGCGCTGCGGTGGGGCGTTCCTCTCCGCTGCCTGCCTTGGTCTTGGCTTTCTCTGGTGCATTGTAGACCCGAACAAAAGGTACTGGCACGATTATCTGTCCCATACCGAACTAATACTACTGCCCAAAAAGGACAAAAAAACATTGGGCGGTGATGGGGCCTGACTGCCGTCATCTGTTGCGGTTCAGTTTACCCGCACAGAAGAATACACTAGGACAAGGAAGGCGGTCTGTTAATCATCCGCTCCCCGGCATACTGGGTGCCACCCACTGAATTGAGGATTTGAAATGACAGCCATCACCTTTACAGCCCGTGACGTCAAGGATGCCGCAAGCGCCAAGACACAATGCGCGATCTTGCCCCTTTTCCAAGGTGAAAAGCTGTCAGGGCCAGCACTGGAGATTGATCGCGGCGCCTCCGGTGCGATCAAAGCCGCCATGGCACTGGGTGATTTCAGCGCCAAGAGAGGCCAGAGCCTCATGCTTCCCGGGAGCGGAGGCGCGAAGCGAATCCTGCTGATCGGTTGCGGCGAGGAAGACTCATTTGATCGTGCCGCAGCGCGCCGCTTCTGCCAGACGATCTGCGGCGCGCTGCGCGATAAAGCGGCGAGTGACGCGATGCTTCATCTGGCTGGACTGCACCTTCGGAAAAAAGAGATTCGATGGACGTTGAACCACCTCGCGACCCACTGCACCAGGTCGGCCTACCGCTACAGCAAGACGCTCTCCAGTCCGCCTGCCCCTTGGAAACTCAAGCGTTTAGTCGTCAATACGGCCGGCAGTCTTGGTGCTAGTGCTGCGGCGACTGCAATGAATCAGGGGCGCGCGGTAGGCGCAGGTATCAACGATGCGCGTGAACTGGCTAACCTGCCAGGCAACGTCTGCACTCCCGCCTATCTTGCGAAACACGCGCGCAGCATGGGACGAGGCAATACCCGTCTGACGGTAAGCGTTCTGGAAGAGAAAAAAATGCGTGAGCTCGGAATGGGGTCACTTCTGTCTGTATCGGCAGGCAGTGAACAACCGGCAAAGCTGATCGCCATGCAATATAAAGGCGCGAAAGCATCGGAAAAGCCCTATGTACTAGTCGGCAAGGGTATTACGTTTGACAGCGGCGGAATCTCACTCAAGCCCGGCGCCAAGATGGATGAGATGAAGTTTGACATGGGCGGCGCCGCCAGCGTCTTGGGCACAATGCGAGCTCTCATAGAGCTTGAACTGCCCATAAATGTAGTCGGCCTGATCGCAGCTGCAGAGAACATGCCCAGCAGCCGCGCAACGAAACCGGGCGACGTGGTAACCAGCATGTCCGGTAAAACTATCGAAATTCTAAACACTGATGCAGAGGGTCGACTGGTGCTATGTGATGCGCTCACTTTTGCCGCGCGGTACAAGCCAGCCGCGGTAATTGATATTGCAACGCTCACCGGCGCCTGTGTGGTGGCGCTGGGATCTCACGCATCTGCGCTGTTCGCTAACGACGAAACCCTGGCAGAACAGTTGTTGGACGCGGGAACAGAAGCGCACGACCGAGCCTGGCGCATGCCACTGTGGGATGAATACCAGGGACAACTGAAGAGTAATTTCGCCGATATCGCTAATATTGGTGGCCCGGGTGGAGGCAGTATTACCGCTGCGTGCTTTCTGTCGCGCTTTGCCGAGAGTTACAAGTGGGCCCACCTTGATATTGCTGGCTCCGCCTGGAACAGCGCTCCAAAGGGCGCAACCGGCCGCCCGGTTGCACTGCTTATTCAATATCTCATGGACCGGGCGAGCAAACAGAGATGACACTGGTCGGCTTTTACGTCGTGCAATCGACGCAACCTGAAGAGCGTATGCAGGTTGCGGCCAGATTGGCAGACAAAGCTTTCAGTCGCGGACACAAAATATTTATCAATGCCTCAGATGAAACTCAGGCAAAGCAACTGGATGAACTGCTGTGGAGTTTTCGCGCCAGCAGCTTCTTGCCACACGGTTTATTCGGCCAGGAACATGCCGAGACCATTGCTATTGGCTGGGGTCAGGACCCCGATCAGCACAACGATCTTCTAATCAACCTGCAGCTGGCTATTCCTCCTTTTTTCAGCCGCTTTGCCCGTGTCGCAGAAATCGTAACTCAGGAACCTGCCAGCCTCGACGCGCAACGGCAATCGTGGAAATTTTATCGAGAACGGGGTTATCAGCTGGAAAAGCACGATCTTTAATCTGTTGCGGCCAATTCCGGTAAGCTTCGCGCTAACGTATAATCACGTCAGGTTGCGCTCATGGGGCACTGCCCCGCATGAAACCCAATAGTATTTCGGACCCATCCTTCTATGGACAAGACATTTCAACCCTCAGACATCGAATCCCGCTGGTACCAAGAGTGGGAGGAGAAAGGTTATTTTTCTCCACAGGGAGGAGATGATCCCTACTGCATTATGATTCCACCGCCCAATGTAACGGGTAGCCTGCACATGGGCCATGGCTTTCAGGAGGCCATCATGGACGCGCTGATCCGATATCACCGCATGCGTGGCTGCAACACCCTGTGGCAGGTCGGTACAGACCATGCGGGAATCGCCACTCAGATGGTCGTGGAGCGCCAACTGGAAACACAGGGAATCAATCGTCACGAGCTGGGCCGTGACAAGTTTGTCGAGAAAGTATGGGAATGGAAAGAAGAATCCGGCGGCACAATCACCCGGCAACTGCGCAGACTGGGGTCATCGCTGGATTGGTCGCGAGAGCGCTTCACCATGGATCCGGGCCTCAGTGATGCCGTGCAAGAAGTATTCATTCGTCTTTACAAAGAAGGGCTGATTTACCGTGGAAAACGTCTGGTCAACTGGGACCCGGCACTGCACACCGCGATCTCCGATCTCGAAGTCATATCAACCGAACAGAAAGGGTACCTCTGGCACTTTCGCTACCCTCTTACCGACGGTGAGGAGCACATCGTGGTCGCCACAACCCGTCCGGAGACCATGCTGGGAGATACCGCTGTCGCTGTTCATCCTGATGACGAACGCTATGCCCACATGATCGGTCGCAAGATCAAACTGCCATTGACCGATCGGGAAATCCCGATCATCGGTGACAACCATGTTGATCGAGAGTTCGGCAGTGGTTGCGTTAAAATTACCCCCGCACACGACTTCAACGACTATGATATGGGCACGCGGCACGGGTTGCCCATGATTAATATTTTTACTGAGGATGCATGCATCAGCGATGCCGCCCCCGAAAGATATCGCGGCATGGACCGCTTCGACGCCCGCAAAAAAATTGTAGAAGACCTTGAGTCACTCGGCCTTCTGCAAAAAACCGTGGACCACGTCATGATGGTCCCCAAGGGCGATCGCTCAAATGTCGTTATCGAACCATTCTTGACCGACCAATGGTACGTAGACGCCAAAAAACTGGCGGAACCCGCAATCAAGGCGGTTGAGGATGGCGACATTCAATTTGTACCCAGCCAATGGGAAAACACTTATTTTTCGTGGATGAGGGATATACAGGACTGGTGCATCAGCCGGCAACTATGGTGGGGCCACAGGATTCCGGCCTGGTATGATAATAAAGGCAATATTTATGTCGGTGAAAGCGAAGAGGCCGTGCGCAAAGAGCATGGCCTTGCAATGGACATTGAGCTTGCGCAGGACGAGGATGTCCTCGACACCTGGTTCTCCTCGGCACTGTGGACGTTCTCAACCCTTGGCTGGCCTGAAGAAACGGAAGACCTGGCTACATTTCATCCCAGTACAGTACTTGTTACAGGCTTCGACATCATCTTTTTTTGGGTCGCACGAATGATCATGATGACGTTGCATTTTCGCAAGGAGGTGCCCTTTCATACGGTTTACGTACACGGCCTTGTGAGGGACAATGAGGGCCAGAAAATGTCCAAGTCCAAGGGCAATGTACTGGACCCTATCGACCTTATTGATGGAATCGATCTTGAAACTCTCGTAGTCAAGCGCACCGCCGGCATGATGCAACCCCAGCTGGCTGCCCGAGTCGAGAAAATGACCCGCAAACAATTTCCCGATGGCATCGCTGCTTATGGCACCGACGCACTCAGGTATACCTATTATTCGTTAGCCTCCACCGGGCGAGACATTAAGTTCGATATCGGACGCATCGAGGGATATCGAAATTTTTGCAATAAAATCTGGAATGCCGCCCGCTATGTGCTGTTAAATTGCGAAAACGAAGACTGCGGAGCCAACTCATCATCCACCGTACAGCTCAGCCTCGCGGACCAATGGATAATCAGCAAATTGCAGGAAACCGCAATCGAGGTAGAAAGCGCAGTTTCCAGCTATCGCTTTGATTTGGCGAGCCAGTCACTGTACGAGTTTATCTGGAATGAATACTGTGATTGGTATCTGGAGCTTTCTAAGCCCATCCTCTGGGACGAAGACGCATCACCTGAGGCGAAACGCGGCACGCGGCAGACATTGCTGCGCGTAATGGAGAGCAGCCTGAGGTTACTGCATCCAATGATGCCTTTTATCACTGAAGAGATCTGGCAAACCATTGCCCCACTCGCGGGCTGCAGTGGCCCCACGCTGATGCTGCAAGCGTATCCGCAGGGGAATCCGGAACTGGTAGATCCAGCCGCGTGCGCTGATATCGAGTGGCTCAAGTCGGTTATTGACGGCATTAGGAATATCCGGGGCGAGATGAATATACCCCCTTCAAAGGCAGTACCTGTATTGCTTCGAAATGGCGATAAAACCGATCGGACAAGGCTGCAGCAAAATTCGCGTTATCTGAAAAAGCTGGCTAAACTCGCCAGCGTTGATTGGTTGCCCGAGGGCGAGGAACCCTTCGCGGCGACCGCGCTCGCTGGCGACCTCGAAATTCTGGTTCCCATGGCGGACCTCATTGACAAGGCAGCAGAGATTTCGCGACTCGACCGCGAAATTCACAAGCTGCAAAGTGATATAAGCCGCCTGGGAAATAAGTTGGGCAACCAGTCCTTCGTAGATAAAGCTCCGCCGGCAGTCGTTGCCAAGGAAAAAGAGAAATTACAATCTCAGCAGCACGCCCTGGAAACGCTTGAGAAACAAAGGCAAAGAATACAGCAGTTTTGAACGCCGTCAGGATGAACATGTTGTGCCACCGAATATATGGCGCGAACCACGAATAAGAATAACCCGCCGATAAGTCGAGGTAGTGCATGAGCGAGCGAATAAACGGTACCGTGAAATGGTTCAACAGCGCCAAGGGATTCGGCTTCATTGCCAGAGAAGAACACGAAGATGATGTGTTTGTTCATTTTCGCTCAATTCAAGGGGACGGATTCCGCACCCTGAATGAGGGGCAGGCAGTAGAATTTACGCTTGTAGAGGGCCCCAAAGGGTTTCAGGCTGAGGATGTACTTAAGTTATGACCACTGATACCGAATGCTTTGCGCGCGCTCCTGTTAGAAATACCATTCTTTTTGCAAGCGAAGGCAGAGGCTTGTAGCGATAAATATCATCGCTATGCAGATTCGATAGGCTGTATTTGTTACGCGAGGCGCACAAATTGTCCCATTGGTGTTAGACTTCCCGGCTTTGATACCGCGCGGGTCTTGCACGGCCCATTATTGTGAGGAGTCCAATGAGTTTAATTGCCAAGCTGTGTATCAGTTTCGTTATCACTGCCATAGCGACTGCTATCTGCACCATGATGCTGGATGGCGCGCCCGTGCAGTTTTTTGATCTGCGTATAGCAATCGCTTTTTTTGCATCGACGACGGCCACTGCCATTATCGTCGGCGCTGTCACCGCCCAATCCCAGACTAATTCGGGCATTGACGCAAACAGCGCTTCCAGTCACTCCGGTGACACGGACCAACGAGACCAAGGCACCGTCAAATGGTTTAATGTCTCGAAGGGATTCGGCTTTATTGTGAAAGAAGATGGCGAAGAGATATTTGTGCACTTTCGCTCAATCCGCGGAGAGGGTCGCCGCAGCCTGAGAGATGGAGAGGCCGTTAACTTTATTACCACTGATAGCGAAAAAGGACCTCAGGCCGAGGATGTTGTGGCAGAGCGATGACTGTCTAAGCGCGGGGAACCGTTCCAAATACCCCCTGCCAGTAAAGCTGGATCATTCTTGCACCCTCCTGCAACAGCAGTTCGGACGAGACCCCGCGCTCTTCAAGCATCATCTCCACAATGGCGTAACCGAGATCAATGGAGAGGTGCGCCTGCGTCTTGACCAGCTCATCCTCCTCGCGGCCCAGTATAGCGGCAACCGTCAAGGCAAACTGATCTGCTATGAGACGATGAGAATCAAGGCGTAATTCTTGTAGCGGAGTGACTGCACGCAGTGCCTGAACAATTTCACGGCCACCCGTTGCCTGCTGAGTAACATAATGTGTTTGCTGCAAAAGCACATGTACATTGTCCAGCAGAGTTCGAGGGTCTCCTTCCTGCAGGTAGTCGTCAAACCAATGCTGAAATACCTCATTCTGCTTATCCATCAAGCGAGCGCCAAGGGCATGCAGCACAGCATATTTGTTGGGAAAGTATCGATAAACAGCGGGCACCGTAACCCCGGCGCGCTCGGCCACCAGATTAGTAGAGATGCGCTCAACACCTACCTCAACCAAGAGCGCTGCCGCCGACTCCAGTATGGACTCGTAAGTGCGCTTTGCTCTGGCTTGCTGGGGCTTGTTCTTCTCCAGCAACTCGACACGCTGCCTACTAGCTTCTGTCATTTATTCATCCCTGTCATGCGTGTCTTCAAGCAACGGAATCGTAACCCAGGGAAGAATGCTCCGCCACTTACCTCGTGCTAGGGGAACAATACAAACTCTGGCGTCACCGCTGCGGCAATGACACAATAACAAACTGGAACTGCAGGTCCGGGATCGACTCATGGCATCAAGCCCTTTATGGCAAATTCATCGCCGCATTTCGACGTGCCTTCTGTCGGCTATTCTGTTTATGCTTTCAACATTTGCAGCATCTTCTATTGCCTTTGAGCGCACAGAGAACCGAGAGCCCTGCAGTAAATTCAGCTCGACAAAAAGTCCAATGTTTGGTGATCTTCACGTTCACACCAGACTGTCTTTCGACAGTTACGTCTCCAGTCAACGCAATGGTCCAGATACAGCGTATCGTTATGCGCGGGGCGAAGCTATTACGCTGCCAGACGAAGATGGTAAACAGACCGTGATTGCGAAAATTCAACGACCGCTGGACTACACCGCCGTAACGGATCACGCGGAGTTTTTGGGCCCTATAAACCTTTGCACCACAAATTCAAGTAGGCCCGCGTATTGGTTTCCCGCCTGTATTGCAACCCGCAGTGATAATTTTTACATTCAGCTACTGGCCGCTGATTACTGGGTCAACCTCGGCGTAACCGGCACGGCTCACCAGAAGGAAGAGTCATTCGTATGTGCTATTGACGACTGCAATATGGCTCACCACGAGGCCTGGCAGCAAATTCAGGAGGCGGCAGAACGTCACTATGATCGCTCCTCCGATTGCACATTTACGACCTTCATTGGCTACGAGTATACGGATGCACCCGATTTCTCCAATCTTCACCGCAATGTCATATTTCGCAATGAAAATGTAACCTCGACAGCGATTTCTACTTATGACACTGGATCAAAAAATTATCCCGAACTTTGGCGGCGCCTGCGTCGGGAATGCACTAGTGGTACTGCAGGGTGTGATGTCATATCTATCCCGCACAACCCTAATCTAAGCAGGGGTCTGATGTTCTCTGATCCAAGCAACGAAGAGGACGCACTCAATCGGTTGTATTTTGAGCCCCTGGTAGAACTGGTTCAGCACAAGGCGGCCAGTGAATGCCGTTTCGATCGTCTGCTGGGCCTCGGCGTCGCAACTGAAGATGAGCTATGCGACTTTGAACAGACCGAGACCGATAACCTCTCCATGCTGGGCTCGGTTTTTGGAGAGTTGCGCACTGACGAAGCCGACCCGGTAGCCATTGGCAATTTCGGCCGGCGCAACATGGTGCGCAACGTCCTCAAGGATGGTTTGCAGCTCGAAAAGGAGAGCGGTATAAATCCCTTTAAGCTGGGTTTTATCGGCAGCACAGATACTCATAGCGCCACACCAGGCGCAGCGGAAGAAGACAATTATGTCGGACATCTCGGCAGGCGTGATTCAGGCTATCGCAACGTGCAGGACCACTTTTTTGATAATCCGGGTGGGCTCGCCGTAGTGTGGGCCGAGGAAAACTCCCGCGACAGTATCTTCGCAGGCATGCGCGCGAGGGAAACCTACGCCACCAGTGGGACGCGGCCTCTCGTGCGATTTTTTGCGGGCGCGGATTATGCTGCCGACATGTGCGGTGATCAAGAGATGATCGAAAAAGCCTATGCGGGGGGCGTGCCCATGGGTGGAGACATTTTGGGGGGCCGCGATAGCCCCGTTTTTCTGGTCAGTGCCAGTAAGGATGTTGGCAGCCCTGGCCACCCGGGTACCGATTTACAGCGCATCCAGGTCATCAAGGGCTGGCTGGACAATCAGGGACGCACACATGAGAAAGTGTTCAACGTGGCAGGCACCGCCAGTCAAAGGGCTGGCGTCGATCCCGGCAACTGCGCCACCGTGGGTGCGGGCCACTCACAACTTTGCAGCGTTTGGCGGGATCCGGATTATGAACAGGGCCAGCGCGCCTTTTATTACGCACGCGTGCTGGAAAACCCCAGTTGCCGTTGGAGCACCCTGCAGTGCCAGGCAGCCGGTGTAAATCCCTTTGATCAGAAGTGCAGCGCCCAGGCTGAGAGAAAAAATGCAGCATCAAGGGACGCCGGCGCCATTGGCGATGTCTGGGGTAAATGCTGCCTGAACCCTGACACTGAACCGTTTTATTCGCCCACGCTGCAGGAACGCGCGTGGACCTCTCCCATTTGGGTCAATCCTTCACAAAACAACGAGGCATCGCTTTGAAAAAGCAGAAAACGAAGACCGCATACCGAATCCACGGCGCAGTTCTGCCAACCAGTTCCCATCCGGCTATTCGCGCAGTCAAACGCCAGACCGATGCGCCCTCCATTCACGGCAACAAACTGTGGAAATCCAGCCGCCTGGTTATAGATTACCTGAATCAAAACCCACCGGAGCATAGCAAGCGAGTGCTTGACGTCGGGTGTGGTTGGGGCATTTCCGGTATCTGGTGCGCCAAGACACTGGGCTCAAAAGTTACGTCCATGGACGCCGACCCCAGTGTATTCCCATTTTTAGACGTGACCGCCGATCTTAACGGCGTGAAGACCAAACACCTGGTGTCTCGTTTCGAAGACCTGACCGTAAAAAAACTGTCTAAATACGACATATTGATCGGCGCGGATATCTGCTTCTGGGACGAACTGGTAAAACCGGTATCAAATATGGTGAAGCGGGCTGTCAAAGCAGGCGTCAAACAAATCATTATCGCGGACCCTGAACGAGACCCCTTTTTCGAGGTAGCGGCGCGATGCGAAAAGCGCTACCAGGCTGAAACCATCGATTGGGAAACCCGTGGCTCAGTTAAAGCGCGAGGATCGCTGCTAATCATTGATAATGCCTGAACGGACTTGCCCTGTGTCAGCCTGCTTAAAGCCCATTCGACATGGGGCACAATGCCCCATTTATGCCAAAAAGTTGAATTACGACCTCATTTGCCCTCTCAGGGCTTAACATTACAGCCGCGTGGTGTTATAAAGCCGCCCCGGTTAAGCACCACATGGTTACTGCCCGCGCGGCGGTATACCCCTCTCATCAATATGGGGCCTAACCGACGCATCAGAATCGCGAGAAACCCGTTTCCCTGTACCTTGTGAGTGAAAGATCGCGGAAACTGGACTATGTTTAAACGGTAGCCTATCAATTCGGACACATTGAAAAAACATGAAACAACTCGGAATACTCGACTCCGCCTTCGTTAATCTGGAGCAGACCAATACACCGCAACACGTCGGCGGCATGGGCATATACGATCCGTCTACCGCGCCGGGAGGCTTTGTAAGGTTCAAGGACGTTATTGCAAGCTTTGAGCGACGTCTGGGGAGTATGCCCCTTTTTCGCACTCGACTGGTAGAAGTCCCCGGTGGACTCGATCGCCCTTACTGGGTGAAAGATGCCAACTTCGATGTGGAATTTCATTTAAGACACATCGCCCTGCCTGCGCCTGGAGACTGGCGGCAGCTATGCATCCAGACCGCTCGACTCCATTCCCGTCCGCTGGATATGGCACGTCCTCTTTGGGAGGCCTACATCATCGAGGGCCTGGATAATATTCCCAACCTGCCCAAGGGCTGCTTTGCCGTCTACACTAAAATGCACCACTCCCTGGTTGACGGCGCAGGTGGCGCGTCTTTTATGACGGCGCTTCACGATCTGGTACCCGACCCTGATGATAGTCACGCTAGTGACTCAGAGCCTCGACTTGTAGACACCATACCCTCGGTCGGTGAATTGCTGACCAAGGCCACGATTAATAGCGTCAAGAATACGGCACAGCTGGTCACCGGGACCGCGCGCAGCGCTCGGGATTTAACACAGTACGCCGCCGATGTGGCCCTCAAGAAAATCCCTGCACCGGATGTCTCCGCGCCCAAAACAATTTTAAATAAGCCGGTAGGTCCACACCGCGTATTCGACGCCGCTGAATTTCCGCTAGAGGGCTTCAAAGACATAAAAAATGCTGTGAGGGTCAAGGTCAATGACGTTGCACTAGGCATCATTGCGGGAGCATTGAAGCAGTATCTCGAAGAGAAAGGTGCGAGTCCCGCGTCGGGATCTCTCGCTACGGGAATACCGCTCAACATGCGGACACGACGTGGCACTACTGAAGAAAACAACCAGGTCGGCTCTATTTTTGCGTCCCTGCACACAGATGTAGATGACCCTGTTGAACGCCTGCGTGCAATTAAGCTCTCGACCGAAGAAGCCAAGCAAAGTGGCGAGGCGAGTCCGATGGTGGACGCGCTGATGCTTGCCGGCGTTTTATCACCGATGGTCTCCAAATCTGTTGCCCGCTTCTGGTCACGTAACGAGCTCTCACGGCATATACCGCTCAATATTTCCACCTGCATATCCAACGTGCCCGGCCCCGATTTCCCTCTCTACTGTGCCGGGGCCCGCATGGTCGACTACTACGGCCTGGGGGTGCTAACACCCGGTATGGGCATCTTCCACCTCGTATTTAGCTATGCGGGGAAAATCACTCTGTCAGTATTGGCAGATCGAGATATCATGCCTGACCCTGAACGCTATCACGACTGCCTGGTCGCTTCTTATGAGGAGTTGTACGCTGCCGCGATAAAACTGGAGCCAGGACGACAGCGCAACGCCGCTGTGGCGGCCAAGGCTAAAATCCGCTCACCCAAGCGCAAACGCACCGTCAGCAAAAAGTCCTCCAAGACCTCAACTGCAGGCAAGAGTCGTTCGAGAACGAACGCGGCCCGAGCGGACGGGAAGAAAACAACAAGGAAGAATCTCAATAAGCCCAGCAGCATAAACAGGGCGACTTCCGCCAAGCGCACGGCGCAGGCAGCCGCCCATAGCGAATCCAATAATCCGGCCTGATTCTACTGCGCGACACGCCTAAAAAACGCGTCGCGGGCGGCCTTTATCTTTGTTCCGTAGCCTGAGAACCTACATGATTGAGTGACCGAGCGACCATGAGATAGACCGTACGGCGAGCAATGGCAGTGTATCCAGTTGATTGTTAAGTCCTGTCGGGGTTAGTGTATTTCCAACGCACTGAAAATACACAACGTCTATCACGTCACAACCCCAATCTCACATATTATTTTTCGAGAAATAGCCCTTAACCTACTGTTATTTATTGTTTATTTTTATAAAATCCCGGGTAGCGTCGCGAGAAAGCGCCTCTGTAAGTAACCCGCACTACCGCGTGCTCGCGCCCGCCTCCCCTAGCATCTTCAGAGCAGGGTCAATGAAATTAACGGGCCGCCTATCCCCAACGGGGTTATCATCA
>CAJQQW010000214.1 GCA_905480565.1 uncultured Halioglobus sp.
AGGCTCCTGCATGAACACCGGGCACTACTGCTGCGGCACAGAGCGCATTTATGTCGTCAAGGATGTCTATGACGAATTCCTGCGCCTGATACTGGACAAGGGCAAGGCGCTGCGTCAGGGGCAAAAGCACGGCTGGGAGGAAGATATCGGCGCCGTATTCTGGGATCGCCAAATGACCATTATCGAGGCTCACGTGGAAGACGCCCGCGCCAAGGGCGCCACAATCCATATGGGCGGACGCCGCAACCCGGAACTACCCGGGCTCTACTACGAACCCACAGTCATAACCGACGTCGACAACTCGATGGACATCATGATCCTGGAAACCTTCGGACCGATTCTCTGCATACAAAAAGTGGACAGCGAGGCAGAGGCCCTGCGATTGGCTAATGATTCCGAATTCGGCCTGAACGGCAATGTGTGGACCAAGGACAAGGACAAGGGATACCAAATGGCCTCGGCCATTGATACCGGCTCCTGCAGCGTTAATGATATGGCCGTGAGCTACGGTATTCCCGCCGCGCCTTTCGGTGGCAAGAAGAACTCGGGGCTTGGCCAGGTCAACGGTAAAAAAGGCCTGCGCGGCTACTGTCACGAGATGCCCATCGTCATCGATCGCTTCGGTGGCAAGATGCAAAATGGCTACCCGTACGACGCCAAGAGTGCAGAGGGTATGAAAAAGCTGATGGAATTCCTCTGGGTGAAGACGCCTATCGGCCGATGGATGAGCTAGGCGGCCGCGGCAGGCTGGTCAATGCCCTGGTTGCCTGCGGCGAGGAACACGCTACGAAGATACCTCATACAAGAACCAGGTTATCCCGATGGATGAGCTCTGCCTCACCCTGGTAACCGAGTATGGAATCGATCTCCTTCGACGCAGAGCCCATGATGCGGCGGGTCTCTTCCGCACTGTAATTGATCAGCCCCCGGGCGATTTCGCTGCCACTTTCATCGCAGCACCCCACCATATCGCCTCGGGAGAAACTGCCATTTACGCCACATACGCCCACGGGCAACAGACTACGGCCCGATTCGCGCAATACCTTGATCGCGCCGGCATCCAAGGTGACACTGCCCGTGGTTTGCATCATACCTGCAAGCCACTGTTTGCGCGCGTTTTCAGGTTCGCGCCCGGTGCGCAACCACGTACCCGCGTGCTCTCCTCGTGCCACGCTGCGGATGATTCTATTCACGCGACCCGAGGCAATAATCGTTTCAGTACCCGATCGGGCCGCCAGCCGGGCTGCTCGAATCTTGGTGACCATACCACCACGCCCCAGGACACCGCCCTCACCCGCCATATCGTCGAGCGAGGTGTCGCTGACACTCGCCGTCTCGACCAGTTCTGCGTCTGGATTCTTTCGCGGATCCTCTCGGTACAGGCCCTGTTGGTCAGTCAAAAGCAGCAGTGCATCGGCGTCGATCAGGTTGGCCACCAGCGCGGCGAGAGTATCGTTGTCACCAAAGCGGATCTCTTCCGTCACCACTGTATCGTTCTCGTTAATAATGGGCACAACGCCCAGTGACAATAACGCCTTTAATGTTCCCCTGGCATTCAGGTAACGATCCCGGGCAGTGATGTCATCGTGCACCAGCAGGATCTGCGCTATCGCGATAGAGTGGCGTTTGAATACGGACTCATAGCTTTGCACCAATGCCGTCTGCCCCACCGCTGCAGCGGCCTGTATGTCGTGCAGCTGACTGGGCCGGGCCGTCCATCCCAGGCGAGCCACCCCCGCCGCTACGGCTCCGCTGGACACCAGCACGACCTCACATCCCGACTGGCGCAGATCGACCAACTGCTCGACCAGGGATGCGATCATATTTTCGTCCAGGCCGCGGCCATCATCGGTGAGCAACGCACTGCCCACTTTTACCACCCAGCGGCGTGCCTCGGCTATTTCGTCCCGTTTACTCATACGTTACGGCCTGTACTCTGCGTCAACATCGAAGTCGTCATCATCGAAGTCATCATCGACCTCATTATCGTCCACCATAGACCTACTGCGCCGCGCCGCTCGCAAAGACTCGATACGCTGTCGCGCCTCTTCCTGCATACGTCCCTGCATTTCCATTTCCTGCTCAATCAAAACGGAATCCGCCGCTTCACGACTGCGGCACTCCTCCAGGTAACGCATGAGGTCACCACACAGCTCACGAGTGCCATCGCCCCCAATGGCTGAAATCTCGTACACAGGCCCCTGCCAGGCGAGCGCCTCCAGCACAGCCTGACGTCGAGCGGCAAAGGTCGCCTCATCGAGCAAATCTTTCTTGTTCAATACCAACCAACGCTCCCGCTGCGCCAGGGTTGGGCTGAAACGTTGCAGTTCACGCACAATGGAAACTGCACTGTCCTGCGGTTCTACGCCGTCATAGGGGGCCATATCCACCAGGTGCAGCAGAATGCGGTTCCGTGTCAGGTGTTTAAGGAAGCGAATGCCGAGGCCAGCACCATCGGAGGCACCCTCAATCAATCCTGGTATATCCGCCATTACAAAACTGCGGTGAGCCTCTACACTGACCACCCCCAGATTGGGGACAAGCGTGGTAAACGGATAATCCGCCACTTTAGGCTTGGCCGAGGAAACTTGGCGAATCAAGGTGGACTTACCCGCATTGGGCAGGCCTAACAGACCCACATCTGCGAGCACCTTCAGTTCCAGCTTGAGACGCCGCAATTCACCCTCTGTACCTGAAGATGTCTGCCTGGGAGCTCGGTTGGTGCTGGATTTGAAACGCGTATTGCCAAGGCCATGGAAGCCACCCTGGGCAACCACCAGTTGCTGCCCGGCCACCGAGAGATCACCCAGCACATCACCGAGGTCCTCATCCAGAATGGTGGTGCCCACTGGCACCTTCAATATCAAATCTGCACCACTGCCACCGGTGCAGTTACGACCCCGCCCCGACTCTCCGTTCTCCGCGCGATAGTTGCGCTGAAAGCGGTAGTCCACCATGGTGTTCAGGGCTTCGTCGGCCTCGATGATGACACTGCCCCCGTCGCCGCCATCACCCCCGTCAGGGCCACCCTTTTCAATGTATTTCTCACGCCGGAAGCTTAAGCAGCCATTGCCGCCCTTACCCGCGTGTACATTGATGCTTGCCTCGTCGACAAATTTCATTCTATATTCCGATAATTACGGTGTAACCGGTCAGTGGCACCCCGGACACGCCCTGTTCCAACCCGACCTGCTCCACACTTTATTGTCTACCATGCTTCACGTTACGCCAGATAAAAAAAAGCCCCGTCAGATGACGAGGCCCCTTTTGAATCAGCGTAAGCTGCAAACCGCTAGGCACTCACCACCTGAACATACTTGCGGTTTTTCGGCCCGCGTTCGACGAACTCCACCCTGCCATCCATCGTGGCGAACAGGGTATGGTCCTTGCCAATTCCGACGTTTTCACCCGCGTGGAAGCGCGTACCTCGCTGCCGCACGATGATGTTACCAGCCTTTACGGCCTCGCCACCAAAGCATTTTACACCGAGACGTTTGCTGACTGAATCGCGACCGTTCCGGGTACTACCACCTGCTTTCTTATGTGCCATTGTCGATCTCCCCTTTAAGCCTTGATACCGGTTATCTTCACCTCGGTAAACCACTGGCGATGACCAGTCTCTTTCCGGTAATGCTTACGGCGATTGAATTTTACAATTTTTACTTTCTTGTGTCGGCCGTGAGATACCACTTCCGCAGTGACTTTGCCGCCTTCCACCAAGGGAGTGCCGATCTTTACCGCGTCACCGCCCACCATGAGAACCTTGTCGAACTCCACCACTTCACCGGTAGGAACTTCAATTTTTTCCAGTTTGAGGGTCTCGCCCTCTACCACACGGTGTTGCTTACCACCGCTTTCAATGACCGCGTACATACTCTTCTCCGTTTAATTAGCCTGCTCGCATCTACATCAGGCCCTTGATATCAAGGGGGCAGAGACAGGCACAAACTTTGAGTTAACCCAGACGCACCCGCACCACAGGAGCGTCCAGAGGGCGGCGATTCTACGCAAATTGCGCACACAGGGCAAGCGCTATTTTTGCAGTAAAACAATGAGTTGCGCCACTTCCCGGAGCAGCCGGACCCACCCCGAGCGCTTGACACTGCTGTGGCGCCGCCCTAGCATGCGCGGGCACTTTTCTTTACTTTCAGGCCTTATGCAGGATATCCGCGCCACAGTCGCTGTCGAGTTCGAACAGGTCAACCAGCTCATCGTAGATCAGCTGCACTCGGACGTCGATATGGTGGAAAATATCGGCCATTATATCGTAGATGCGGGGGGCAAACGCCTGCGACCCCTGCTGGTCCTCCTCGCGGCGGCCGCTCTGGGCAAGAACGATGAAACCCACATTTCATTCGCCGCGGTCATAGAATTCGTTCATACGGCGACGTTGTTGCATGACGACGTAGTAGACATCTCCACTCTGCGGCGCGGCCGCCCCACCGCCAACGCGGAGTTTGGCAACGCGCCGTCCGTGCTGGTCGGTGATTTTCTCTACACCCGGGCATTTCAGCTCATGGTCGGGCTTGGGAACATGGAAATCATGACCCACATGGCCGCAACCACCAACACCATCGCAGAGGGAGAAGTCCTGCAGCTGGTGCGCGCGGGCAGCCCGGACACAGATGAATCACAGTATCTGGACGTGATAACCCGCAAGACGGCCATTCTGTTCGCCGCCGCCTGCTACGGTGCGGCGACCCTGGCTGGAGCGAGCGATCTTCAAAGAGGGGCATTAGAGGAATTCGGGCTAAATCTGGGCATCGCCTTCCAGATGGTTGATGACGCGCTCGATTACGACGGAGATCCTCAAACCATGGGCAAAAATGTCGGAGACGACCTCACGGAAGGCAAAGTGACACTGCCCCTCATTCACGCATTGCGCACCGGCACTCCCGATGAAAAAAGCCTTCTGCGCCAGGCCATCACGGACAGAAGCGCGCAGAATATCGAGGCGGTTACCACGGCCGTGCAGCGCTGCGGCAGCCTCGAATACACCCGCGTAAAAGCTGGCGAGTACAGGGATAGTGCCCTCAGGCAGCTCACTAGCCTTCCTCCGGGCAAAGCCCGTGATACTCTCGAACAGCTTGCGGCATTTTCGGTGAATCGCAACCGCTGACTCGCAAAGTGCGCTTCGACCGGCTCACTGCTTGCCATTGCACCAGTAATGCCCTGTTCCTATACTCCACCCTGACACTTCTTATTGCGGGACCGCTCGATGACAGCGCGCCAGTTACTGACCCAACTGCCAGCATTTGAAGCCCTGCAGCAGCAGGCCTCCAAGCTAAAGAACAGGTCGGTTATTGAACTGTTCGATCAGGACCCGCGACGGGCTGAGACTTTCACCGTCGAAGCCGCCGGTTTGCAGCTGGATTACTCGAAGCACCTGATCGACAGTAACACTCTAGGAAGTCTCATCGCATTGGCTGATCAGGCTGCCGTCTACCGTGACATTGCAGCGCTGTTTGAGGGCAGTCACGTAAACAACACTGAGGATCGCCCGGCTTTGCATACCCTGTTACGGGCCAGCCGGGGCGGCACGCTGCAAGCACGGTTTGCCGATGTTTGCGCCGCCCGGGAACAGATGAAAGCCGTCACCGACAAACTTAACCGAGGCGACCAGACCGGATTCTCCGGCAAGACCATCACGGATGTTGTCAGCATCGGAATCGGCGGGTCAGATCTCGGCCCCCGACTCGTCACAGAAGCTCTGCAGCCCTATCAGGGCGTGGTTCGCTGTCATTACGTGGCAAACGTGGACCCGGCGGATCTGGAGCAGACACTGGCGGAACTGCACCCCGACAGCACACTGTTTATCGTCTGCTCAAAGTCATTTCTCACCGAGGAAACGCTTGCCAACGCGCTGTCTGCCCGCCAATGGCTGCTGCAGGCAGGCGCCTCAACGGCCGATCTTGACCTGCACTTCCTCGCGGTCACCAGCAACCTGCAGGCCGCGCAATCGTTTGGCATCAGCCAAGGTAACTGCCTGCCCATGTGGGACTGGGTGGGAGGACGCTACTCGGTCTGGTCTGCGGTGGGACTCAGCTGTGCTATCGCCGTGGGCTGGGAGAGCTTTTGCGATTTCCTGGCGGGCGCCGAACGCATGGATGAACACTTCCGCCATAGCAGGGACTCAGGCAACATGCCTCTGCTGATGAGCCTACTTGAAATATGGTATTGCGATTTTTTAGGCGCCAAGAATCACGTAGTTCTGCCCTATGATCACGCTTTACGGCTTTTGCCGGACTTCCTCCAGCAACTGACCATGGAGAGCAATGGCAAGCGGGTCAGCGCTGCGGGACTGTCGTTGGACTACTTGACTGCACCGGCACTATGGGGCTCTGCCGGTACTATTGGTCAGCACTCTTTTCACCAGTTGTTGCACCAGGGCCAGTTGCTCTGCCCTACAGATTTCATCCTGCCGTTAAGTACACACACCGACAAGGCGGAGCAGCATAGCAAGCTGGTAGCGAATTGCCTCGCCCAGAGTCGCGCCATGCTGGTGGGACGCTCCCTGGAGGATGCCCGGGCTACACTGCTGGCACGAGGAATGTCGGATAAAGAAGCCGAGGGGCTTGCGCCACATCGGTCATACCGGGCAACAGGCCAAATAGTATGATCACGCTATCTGCTTTGACACCGGCAACCCTGGGGGCGTTGCTGGCTTTGTATGAGCACCGTACCTATTGCAGCGGCATGCTATGGGGCATCAACCCCTTCGATCAATGGGGTGTAGAATTGGGCAAGGAAATCAGTGCGGAGGTTCTCGAGCGCCTATCGGGAGACGAAGGCAAAACCATGGACCCCGCT
>CAJQQW010000215.1 GCA_905480565.1 uncultured Halioglobus sp.
GGCGGTATTGGATCAACTCAGTGGTGGGCGCTTGATTCTGGGCGTAGGACGGGGTCTCTCGGGAGGAATGTTTCGCGCATTTGGCGTCGATGCCAAAGAGAAACGAAAGTTGTTCCGGGCTAATCTCGACATCATGCTATGCGCATGGCGCGGGGAACCCGTGGCATTGGAAGAGGGCGGCAAGCCATTGTTGCTTGCGCCTCTGCCACTGCAGCAACCTGCACCCCCGATCTGGATAGCTGCATTTGGGCCACTGGCGCTGAAGCAAGTCGCGGCGCTTGGTATGCCTTACCTCGCATCTCCCGTAGAAACTTTGCCCGTTCTGGAAGAAAACTATCGTCTCTATCGCGAGGGGCTAACGGCAGCAGGACATCCACCGGTGCAAACAGTACCTGTTATGCGTTCGGTACTTGTCACCGGAGATGCGGCGCTCGCCGAGCGCGCGCGAGCTTCTCTTGAACGCCTGGTTCCGGCTTCTATGCAGGCCGCAGACAGCACTGCCGAGGGCCCTGCTATTGTAGGTGATGCAGTTGCGGTGAAAGACAAACTGGCGGAATACGTGGAGCGACTGGGCATTAGTCATCTTATCCTGCGGGGGGGTATTCCCGGGGTAGAGGTACAAGATCACTTGCGAAGTAATGCTGCTGTACTAGAGATAGTTCAGGACCTCTGAAAAGCTTACGCCCTTCTGGCTGCTAGTGGTCTGTGTGGAGGTTTTAGACCAACTCCTGGCGTTACACTATTTAAGGATGAACCCGAGGTATTGGTGATTGCGAGCGTTACGGGCAGTGCTGAGGTGTCGGCGACTTTGGCCGAGGCGCTAATCAAATCGTGTAAATGGTCCGAGGAGTTAACGTCGGTCAAGTCTCCATGAAGTATTATCACGCTTACTATGCCCGCGCTATTTTCGGAGGCTGGAAAAACCGGGTATCGAGCGGGAAACCTGAATCATGGCACTGGAACATGATGAGCAGCCCAGGAATTTGCTGGTGAATTGTACCAACTGTTCTGCGGTTTTCTTTTGATCAGAGAGTGAGAACGGTCCGTATTCCGCGACCTGCTTTCAAGTCATCTACTGCTTCGTTGATCTCTTCGATGGGGCGCTGGTTGGTCACCATACTTTTTAAATCCAGCTGATCGCTCTCCCACAAACCGATAAGCCGCGGGATATCTTTGAGGGAATTACAGCTGCCCATCAAGCAGCCCGTCAATTTCTTTTCCGTAGTGCTGAACAAGACAAAGGGGCTGATTTCGATGCTTTGATCGAGTGGAGGAGCGCCAACGCATACCGTATTTCCTCCGGACCGTGTGACAGCGATGCCGACTTCAACCAGTTTGGCTATTCCCGCGGTTTCGAACGCGTAATCCATTCCAATCTGATTGGTCAACGCTTGGCAGCATTCCATCAAGTCTTCGTTAATTGGATCAATAACGTGAGTGGCTCCGAAGGCTTTGGCCATTTCGCGTCTTTCGGCAACAGGATCCGACGCGAGAATAACAGACGCGCCGGCCAGCTTGGCGCCCTGCACCGTGGCGATGCCGACACCACCCAGACCCATTACAACGACAGTCGCACCCGTCTCAACATCAGCGGTATTAAGCACCGCGCCAATACCCGTTTGTAGTGCGCAACCGAGCAAACCTGCAAGTTCCAGTGGCACATCCGGTGATATCTTTACCGCGCCGTTGACCGGGGTTACGACATATTCGGCGAATGCACCGACGCCAAGTCCACGGTAAATAACGTCACCGTTGCGGGAGAGCCCCGTGTTGCCATCCGCGAGCGCATAGGTATAAAGGCTCGTGTTGTTTGCACAGAGCGTCGCCTCACCGCGAACGCAAAAATAGCACGTGCCGCAGGGGGGTACTGGTGTCAACACTACGTGATCGCCTTTCTTCAGGCTGGTTACTCCGGCCCCCACGCTCTCTATGATGCCAGATGCCTCATGGCCCAATATGGTAGGCCCGAAGGCGGGCAGGCTGCCGTCGATGACGCTGAGATCTGAATGGCAGACGCTGCAATACTTGACTTCAACGCGAACCTCGCCCGCGCGTGGATCAATGATATCGACATTGTCATAAAGTTGTATGGGTTTACCTGTTTCTTCGAATACCGCCGCTTTCATAGAATGTTCCTGAGATATCGATGGATGAAGACAAGTTGTCAAAGCGTTTGTTTTATTGCCGGAAATTGTCCTTGAGAAATGCGATCCGCTGGAGCATGGATTCTTTAGCTATCGCATTTTTTGCCATTCCGTCATAACCATGAATGGTCTGCAAGGTATCATTCCGCACTACATCAATACTGGCGGACGTCAGCTTGCTGGCATACGCTTTGCCTTCATCTCTCAGTGGATCGAATTCTGCCGTCTCGATATAGCTTGATGGGAGGCCCTGGACATCGCCAAGGCCAGGTGCGGCGTAGAGTGGCGTTTCGCCTTCGGGATAACGCGCCAGATACATCTGCCACATGTTGCGGTTGGATTTTGCATTCCACAGTGGCACGTCATCAAATTCAGTAGCTGAGGGCGTGGAGCAGGAGTTATCCATTACCGGATAGATCAGCAGTTGCGCACAGGGCGACGTCAGGTCTGTGTCCCGAGCTTTCTGTGCGACTCCCGCGGCCAATGCGCCACCAGCACTATCGCCCCCTAACGCGATTCTTCGGGGATCAATCCCTAACTCTTCGGCGCGTTCAATTGTCCATTGCAATGCGTCATAGCTGTCATCGAAGCCAAAGGGAAAAGGATGTTTTGGCCCCAGTCGATAGTCCACGAACACCACGATACAACCTGCCTCGATAGCGTAGCGTTCACAATTTTGCAGGTGAAGACTACTATAGCTTATTCCGAAACCACCGCCGTGGTAGTAAATTAGCGCAGGCGCGAATTTATCGATACCGGGTGGGGTCATAGTCAGTATGTCTAGATGGGTACCGTCCGTCCGTTGGTGGCGATAGTTGTCCACCTTCAATGAAAGTTTTCGAACTGCAAAAAAACATTGCAACCGCATCAGTAAATTTACAAGGAACATTACCGGCGCACTGAAACCGATCGTTATCCGCGGAAATTTCCTGAAGTCAGGGTGGATGTCGTATTGCTGGCTCATAGTGAGATGAACCCCTGCTTTGTTTATTGTTAGACGGCAAGAGTAACAAATGCGGCATGTTACTCAAGCTCAATTTCCCGCGTTCTTGCTTTTTCGATGCGACAATTTACGTTGAATTAGGATAGACTAATGGGGAAGCGTCTTATCGATAGATAGTGCACGTCTAAATCACAATAATCTGGCGGGGCTTTTATACGTGAAGTATTTTTTTATTCGCTTGATACGCAAAATCAACCCCTTTGCTTTTCGCTATCCAGAGGGAGACAAGGGTATCGAAGCCGTCGGTCATCGCGAATACATTGGCGGGAACTGGGATGAGATAGGAGCGCTGCAATTTAATTTTCTTGTATCGAAAGGGCTGAAACCGGAAAGCTTTCTGCTTGATATAGCCTGTGGGTCCCTGCGTCTTGGTGTCAAGGCGATTCCCTATCTGGAGGCAGGCCATTATCTTGGTGTAGAAAAAGAACCTGGGCTGGTCAAAGCGGGTTTGGAGCAAGAAATGGACCCTGCTGTGAAGGCCGAGAAGGCGCCACGCATTATTATTTCTGATTCGTTTGAATTTTCTCGTTTGGAACAAAAAGCGGACTTTGCAATGGCTCAGTCCCTGTTTAGCCATTTGCCTCCAGACATGATTAATCATTGCTTTAAGAATCTGCATGCCTGTCTCACGGACGGTGGCGCTTTTTACGCCACTTATTTTGAGGTTGCTACTGCGAGGAAAAACCCCAGTAAACCGCATGATCACGGGTACTTCGCTTATACCAAGCAAGAAATGCTGGCATTCGGAGAGGACAACGGCTACTCCGCAGAGTACATCGGCGATTGGAATCACCCGGCAGGTCAGCATGTCGTCGAGTACCGCAAAGTCTGATGCATGCCGTTTAGCCTGCGATTTTTATAGTATCAGCGCAACGAAGCAGGCAGTCATGCAGGTGGCGAGAAGGCCGGACCAAATTGATCTTGGCGCGAGTCGCAAGATGTCTGAAGTGCGTTCGGGACACATCGCTGTTAGTCCGCCGATCATGATCCCCAAACTGCCGAAATTGGCAAAGCCGCATAAAGAATAAGTCATAATTAAACGACTGCGCTCGCTTAACTCTCCCGGTTCCAGTGCGGCGAGGTCGAGTAACGCAACTAGTTCATTAATAAACACCTTGGTCGCCAGCAACTCCCCCGCAGTCGTTGCCTCGTGCCACGGA
>CAJQQW010000216.1 GCA_905480565.1 uncultured Halioglobus sp.
TTTCAGCTCCTCAACCGAACGACTTGCATCAAATAATAGAGATCCAGCCGCAGTAGTTTTTAGTACGTCCAGAGGGAGGATCGGCCGGCGCTTTGTCAGTCTGGATAGTGTTTCCATTCCTTTGGCAATCGGGAGTAGCCAGTCTTCCGGTATGTTACGGTCAGGTATTCGCACATCGGCAATGCGACCTATCATCTTAAAATACTCTCGCGTTGTGGCTCGCTGGTTTCCGATCAAGTATTTTCGGCCGATACTTTTTTCATGTAACAGAGCGCGAACGATGGCTTCTGCTGCGTCGCGCACGTATACGTAAGTGTAAGTAGTGTTGGCGCCCACCAGCGCAGGTAATTTACCTTCAACCGCGCGGCGCACTTCCATGGTTTCCTTATTGTCACCTGCGCCGATGACGGCGGCGAGGTGCACAGCGCTGAGAGGCAGGCTCCGCTTTCTATACAAACGCCAACCCGCTTCATCACCGAGGTGCTTACTGCGAGCATAATTACTAGGATGTCTGCCTGGAGAGCTGTCCTCGTTGAATGGAATATGTTCTGGCACCCCCCAGGCTAGTGGCGTACTGACCTGAACGACTTTTTCGACGTTTGTTTCAAGGCAGGACTCGAATACATTGAGCGCCCCCTGTTGATTTATTTCGTAGAAACGCTCAGTTTTGGAACTCCAGAATTCGCGGTAGCCGGCAACATTGATCACGCCCCACGCGCCACGGAAAGCCTCGACGAGGCTTTCCCGCTTTGTGATGTCGCCCTCAATGCAGCTGATTTGGTCAGAAAATGGTTCGAGTTCGAGGGCGCCTTGGCGCGAGTGAACCATTGCTCTGACCTCGATGTCAGGTTCTTTCAAAAGCCGCTCTACGACATGCCTGCCGACAAAACCGGTGGCTCCGGTAACGGTTACGACATTTTTTTTCTTAGTCATTTTCGCTTTGCCTATTTTGTGCCGTAGTTGCTGAGAGCTTCACGTTCCGGAAGATTAACTGTTTGGATTTTCCCTCAGGCCTAAACAAACAGTCGCCCCCCGGCAACGACCGGCGGTATGTCCTTATATGTGCGGATGCCCGGTTCCGCAGCGCAAACTTGCGGTATGGCATTGATTGAAGGCAGGCCGGTAATGCGCATGCCAAGCGCATTGCGATCAGCCAATGTCATCTTGCTGATGTCTTCTCGGGGTATAGGCAGCGTCACGCTGTGCACATTGGGATTGCCACGGATATCTACTATGTAGCCGTGCTTATCCGCGCCTTTCCAGTCCTCGATACCTTCGACGCGACCACCGCAGACCCAGAGCTGCTGGTTCTCCAGAACTGGTCGCCCATTCACGCAGCCTTCCCAGCGAAGGCGAACGCCGGCGACCGTGCCTCGTGCGATGGCTCCGCCAGGCGTGTCAAAGTCTTCCGAGGCGGGTGCGACCTCGCAGCGGCATCGAATCTCGTCAAGCTCTATGTCCAGCAGGCTGGCCATCAGTTCCAAAGCGTCGCCGAATACTGCCGATTCTTCTTTTTGCCGCGCCGCTAGCCCAGGCGTGTTCAGATGCTGACCGTAACCGAATGCGGCGATATTGGGATCGCCAAGGAACGGCACGATGTCCGGTACCGCCTCGGTAATGCGCAGGTGCTCTAATTCAGAGCAAACTGACGACATCACGCAGGCCTGATAATTGATATGTCCCGGATTGATGCCAGTACCGAACATTGAAGCGCCGCCAGCGAGAGCTGCGTTTTCTAGTCTTTGTCGCACATTGGGTCCGTAACGGTTGGCTTGGTAGTTGAGGCCCCAGCCCGTAATAAAATTGCAGGTAGTCACAATGTTGATACCGGCATACAGCAGGTGGCAAAGTTGGTCGATATCGGGATAAAGCGGGTTGTAGCTGACCACGTCGGGCTGAAGTGCTATGACTCGGCCGATATCAGCAGTAGCAGCAATACCCAGGGGGGGGAGGCCGACGAGTTCGCCGGCATCTCGGCCCGCCTTGGTCTGGGAATAGGCGTACATACCGATCAGATCAAGGCCGGGGTGAGAGAGAATGGCTCGGGTAGTTTCCCGTGCCACGCCGCCGCTGGTCCACTGAATAACCTTGATCATCTTGCAGTCTCCTCAGACTGAGGTAACGCCAATAACGGAAACGGGCACGCCATTCACCACACTGGTGCCGGAGGGGATATCCAGCACCTGATCGTCGATGAGATCGTTTGCGCTGACTCCTGGAAGCACGTCTGCTGCGACCGACTGGCGCGTGCCCCGATATCGGTGTCCAAAGCCGTGTGGCAAGCTGACCACGCCCCGCATCAGACCTTCGTTGAACTCCACCGGTACGATCAGTTCTCCAACCGTGGAAAAAATTCTGGCCTCGCCGCCGTCTTCTAAATTTCTCACGTGCGCATCAGCCGGATTGATCATCAGAGTACAGCGATTTTTGCCGCGGGCGTAGTTGCTAAGATTGTGTAACCACGAGTTCATGTCCCGGATATGACGACGGCCAATCAGCACAAGCTCGGGCACTGGATTACCGAGGCTGTCCACCAGGCGCACAATGTCAGCCTCCAGCAGTGGATGCAGTAGTGATATGCGGCCCCCCTCGGTACGCAGCATATCTGGAAGTATGCCCGATTGTAGTGGGCCGAGATCAATACCATGAGGGCTGTTCATCACCTTATTAAGGGTCAGCCCCCCTCGCGCTTCGCCAAAGCGGTCGCCGTAGGGGCCAATGCGCAGCAGAATGTCGAGGAGACGCTCACCATTCTGATGGTGTGCCGTTGCTTGGCGAATGGTGCTCGCATCAATTTTTTCAAGAGCAGGTGCCTTGAGTACGGTCTCGAGCATGCCCTCGAATAGCATTTCATTAAGTTCATCTGCCTGCATGTCGTTCATTCTTGACAGTAGTTCAACGAAAATCGCGTACTGGTCGAGGCTGCCGGGTGGTGGCTCAAACACACGGGGCGAATACCGTGCGAAGTTGCGTTGAGCGAATGCCGCAAACAGGAAGTCGTAGTTGCTGTGTTCGAGCTGTGTTGTCGATGGCAGAATATAGTCTGCGTGGCGGGTGGTCTCGTTAATGTAAATATCCAGCGCCACCACGAAGCCAATGCCATCCAGCGCAGCGTCTATGCGCTTGCCATTGGGCACACTGAGTACCGGGTTGCCTGCGACTGTAATAAGCGCATGCACTGCGTCCTTATCGGAGCATTCCAATTCTTCTGCCATACAGGAGGCGGGCAGCATACTCATGTACTCTGGAAAGCCCCGTGCACGTGAATGCCAGCGGCCGTGCATCAGCTCTGCAGGCTCGCCGGTATTTTCGTTTTGACCTGTTGCGGGACGCGCGAACATGGCCCCCCCCTCGGCGTCTAGCCTACCCTGTAACAGGTTGACTACGTCGATCAGCCAGCTCGCCAGTGTGCCAAAGGCTTGTGTGCACAGGCCGATGCGGCCGTATAACGATGGGCTCTCAGCGCTGTTAAAATCAGCAACTAGTGAGAGCAGATCAGCCGGTGCTATACCGGTACTGTCGGCAATCGCCTCGGGAGTGAATGGTCTCGCAAGAGCTTCCAGTCTTTCCAGCCCGTCGACGCAATCGCGCAGTGGGCCGATATTGACAAGATCCTGAACAAACAGCTGGTTGACCCAGGCAAATAGAAACAGAGCGTCGGTTCCCGGGCGAATAAACAGATGCTGGTCTGCGGCTTGTGCTGTTTCAGTGTGGCGTGGGTCAAGCACTACTACCTTGCCGCCGCGCTCGCGAATACTGGCCAGGTGCGTCGCCGCGTCTGGCGCGCCCAGCAGTGATCCCTGCGATACCAGCGGGTTGCCGCCCATACATACGAAGAAATCGGTGCGGGTTAGATCCGGCACAGGAAATAGCCAAGGATTACCGTAAAGCAGATCGCTGCTCAGGTTCTTTGGTTGCTGGTCAACACTCCCTGCGGAAAAGAAGCGCTCTGTATCCAGCATTTGTATAAAAAGTTGGGTGTAGATCTGTGTGTGAAAATTGTGCCCGTTCGGGTTGCCGTAATACATTGCGATGGCGTCTTTGCCGTGCAGCTCGCGAATGGCCTTAAGTCGGGCTGCGATATCCGTAAGCGCTTCGTCCCACTCGACTTCTATCCAGTCGTCGCCGATTCGCTTGACCGGGCGTCGCAGGCGCTCGGGATCACTGTGGATATGAGCAAACGCTTGAGACTTCGCGCAGACATAGCCGTTGGAGCGTGTGTCTTCGGTATCGCCCTTGATGGACATGATGCGGCCTCTGGCGCGATCGACCTCCAGCGTGAGTCCGCAACTGGCCTCGCAGGTGGGGCAGCTGCGGTAAATAATTTCCTTGGTGCTCATGGCGCCGCTCCAGTGGTGTTTAGTCAGTCGCGCGCACCGAATCGCTCAGTGCCGTCGGGTCGTCCAAGGATAGCCGACTGTTAAGCCCTCCGCTACGACGATATGCCTTGCCTGAATGAAAGATAATCGATCGTTGCTCCGATAGAAAATAATTGAATGGACAAAGGCATCAATAACGTCAGAGAATGATGCCTCGTCAATTGCAACTTGGGCGCCGTAAAATGAATCGCATCCTGATTGGTTCTTTCATGATTTTGAGCGCCTTGCTGGTCGCTTGCAGCGATAGCGGCGATAATGAAAAGGGCGTAGATCAGGCCCTTTCCAATCCTTTCACGGGATTTGCTAGCACGCTTTACGGTGATGCTGCCAACTGGCTATGCCATCCCGCGCTATCTGACGCGGACAATGTTTGTGCGGGAAATCTTGATACGACCCGCATATTTGCAGATGGTTCAACTGAGATTGAGTCGCATAATCGTGAGGCTAACCCTGCAGTGGACTGCTTTTATGTTTATCCTACTGTGAGTGGAGATCCAGGCACAAATTCCGATCTGGAAAAGGGCCCAGAAGAAATATTTACCACTCTGAATCAGGCGGCGCGATATTCACGATTCTGTCGTATGTTCGCCCCCGTTTATCGCCAGGCTACTCTCGCTGCGATTGTGAATGGCACCTTCGCTGATGCCGGGGCCGTCGCCTATGCAGATGTGCTGGACAGCTTCAAACATTATATGGCCAACGAAAATAATGGACGGGGCGTTATTCTTATCGGCCATTCCCAGGGTGCGGGTCTTCTCAAGCGGCTAGTAATGGAAGCCATCGAACAAGATGAATATCTGCTGAACCATCTTATCTCGGCGCACTTGATAGGGTCGGCGGTGCGGATACCTGAGGGAGCGGATGTCGGTGGAGATTTTCAGCAGGTGTCAGTTTGCCGCATGGCCGATCAAACAGGCTGCGTTATCAACTATTCGATCTATCGTGAGTCTGACCCTGAGCTCGCTGCGGGGCTTGCCGTATTTGGCACACCGAGCAATGGACTAACTGCTGTTTGTGCCAATCCTGCAGCGCTGGCGGGTGGTGAGGTCAGCTTCAGAAACTATTTTCCAGCAGGGGGAATACCCGGCGTCATCGGGTCACTTATAGCGGAGAGAGTCGACGGACCGTATGCGGAGTCGGCATCGGCTCCACCGATTACGACACCATTCTATAGCATGCCGGATTTCATCAGCGGGCGGTGCATATTGGACGAGAACGGCATCAGTTATCTGCAGGCAACGGCGAACGCTGATGCAAGCGATCCCCGGGCCGATGATTTTAATGGTGAATTCACGATTTTTCCGGGGTGGGGTCTTCATCTTGTCGATATTACTCTGCTGATGGGCGACTTGGTCGAGCTCGGTGCTGCCCAGTCGACTGCCTGGCTGCAGGATCAGTAGTAGATTACGCTTTTTCGCTCCGGATTAGCGACTGTCCAGTTTGAACCGGGCAATTCGTAACCCTTCACGTAGCTTTACCATTGAACTGTCTGTTACAGGGCGGCATCCTGCCGGGTGGGCATTGTTGCTGATTCACTATGTCACGCAAGGGCGACCAGAGAGGCTGGACTGGTTATACTGGGTGACATGATAGCAAGAAAAGATACTCTTCCTGCCAGCAAGGCCTATACCCTGCTGGATGATGCAGAGTTTATTGAGGAGCTCGCAGCGGCCTCTGTCGTCAGCGGGAAGACTGAGCTTCAAGCTCGAAAATACGCGCGCAAGTGCCTGACCGAAATGGCGGCGACCCCCAGTGAATCGTGGCTTGCGCCCGCTGCGCGGTTTGCGCGTTTCATTTACACGCGCAGCTACGAGAAAAAACTCGATATCAATACCGAGGTGTTGCAAGAGCTGCACGAGCTATCCCGCGACAACCTCTTACTGTTTCTGTGGTCGCACAAATCTCATATGGACAGCTTCGCATTTCTTGTGTCGTTATATGAAAATGATTTTAAGCCGCTGCCGCTCGTCTTTGCTGGCATCAATATGAACTTTTTCGGTTTTGGCACGCTGGCGAGGAAGGTCGGTTCTATTTTTTTGCGACGAGAATTTCATGACGACCCTATTTACAAACTTGTGTTTCGTCACTATATCGATTACCTCATTCGCAACCGGCTGCCGCTGACTTGGTCTATTGAGGGCACTCGCTCGAGGACCGGCAAGCTATCGCCGCCCAAGCTAGGCATTCTTACCTGGGTACTGGAAGCATGCGAGCGGCAAGACATGCAGAACGTTAAGTTCGTGCCCGTTTCCATTGCTTTCGACCGGATCGCAGAGATCGACGACTATGTAGCGCTTCAGCAGGGCCTGCCGAAGCGCAAGGAGTCACTACGTTGGTTTATGAACTACGTATTCGGCATGAAAGACCCCTACGGTAAAATTTATGTACGCTACGGTGAGCCCGTATCAATTAGCGATGTGGATGGTGCGTCTGTGAGCGGTGACGCGAGGGGATTAGAGAGCACCGACGGTGCCAGTGAGGGCCCCTCGCTCGCTACCCGAGTCGCTTTCGAAGTCTGCACCCATATTGAAAAGGTTACCCCAATCAAAGCCGCAGATGTGCTCACCATGGTGCTGCTGGGCGCAGATGGCAGGGCGCTAACCGAGGAGGAGGTTTATCGACAGGCGCGTGAGATTGCGCAGTTGGTGCGTGAGCGCGGCCTGCCATTGGCTCAAGGCTTCAGCTTGGAGGGTTTGCAGCAGGTTTCTGCTGTTCTGTTATCCATGCGCGGTTCGAAACTGGTGCGGGAGTTCGCCAAGGGACGCGTGCCTGTATACTATATTCCGGGTGACAGGCAAATCGCCGCCGCATACTATCGCAACACTATCACGCATTATTTTCTTGCCGCCGCAATGGGCGAGGTGGCTCTGGCTATCGGTGCTAACGATATCAGTATGACGCGGGAAGAGGATCTACGTGAGCGTGTCGAGAGTCTACGAGACATGTTCAAATTTGAATTTTTCTTCCGTCCTAAAGATGAATTTTTTGCGGAGGTGCTGCAGGAGACTGCTCGGCGTTATAGCGATTGGTCCGGAGGAGAAACCTCGTTGAAAAAGCAGTTGCGTCAGCACCCGCCGCGCTTCGGACACGCTATTTTACGTTCTATCGCCGAGGCCTACTATGTGTTGGCGGTTGCCTTGCACCTGTTGGGCGAGGAGCCTGTGATGGATACGAAAAAGTTCGCTGCGGATCTTCTGCAGCCAGGGCGCGAGATGCTTTTGCGGCGCCAGATCAACGGTGAGTCATCGATTTCCAGCGATCTGTATACCACCGGGCTGCAACTGGCGCAGCACCGTGGTCTGTTGGTCTCCAACGGCCATCATCTAGCCGCCCGGCGACAGGAATTTCTCGATGAGGTTTCCGAGGTGCTCACTGCGATTAACCTTTTGCAGGGCAACTACAATTCCGCCTGGTTTTCGTCATAGCGCATGTTTGCCTACCCTGCGGTGTCGGTCGGTGTGCTTCACGCACGATGCGATAATTATTTCTTAATCGTAATATTACATGGGTATAGTCAATTTCCGAATGATCTAGCAGATTCAGATCATCGAAATTTGGTTGCTTGGCTGATCTGGTTGTCAGCTGTTCAAAAAACGCTGTACCCTCACCTCGAAGCGGAGAACTTTGAGTTTGTCTAAATGCTATCTCAAGCTATGAATAATTTTAAAATACACGCTGATAACCTGTTACGAAGAGATCGTTATCTCGACCGTCTCAATGCGCGTGTTGAACATTTTGCTACTATACAATCTTCGCCGTCCAGACGGGTGATTGACGACGCGAGAATGAGCAGCCCGGTCGATTTCGAGGTGCCCGAGGTTGAGGCGGCAAGCCTGACTGCAGGTATCGTTAAGCGAGCAATAAGAGATTGAGAAATGACTTTCGGCGACAATAAGAGTGGTCACATTTGGATTCCGAAAACTAAGTGTATGTGAATAGTTGGTGAGAACCGGCGGTAGGAGTATCACTGACCGGGATGCTGGGGTTGTATCTGCTTACGCCTAATTTCTTTATCTTAAGCGAAGAAAAAACCAGATGTTGCCCAGTGTGTTACCCAAATCTGGTGATTGTTCAACAAAAAAGGGCCGCATTTCTGCAACCCATTGATGTAGATATCAAATATGGCTCCGCCTGCTGGGCTCGAACCAGCGACCCAATGATTAACAGTCATTTGCTCTACCAACTGAGCTAAGGCGGAACGGCGTTAACCGAAGCTGGCGTATATTAATGATGAGATGGGTTGGGGTCAATCGCTAATTGCGCGAGCAGCTGATGGTTCAATTTGGGCTGCATTTGGCCTCAGGCTGGATGATAATACAGGGCTGTTCAGACCAATCACCATAGGAATACCGTGGCCAGACCCTTCAAGGTACAGTCCAGTTTTAATCCCGCCGGGGATCAACCCGCTGCCATCGCGCAGCTTGTGGATGGTGCACGTGCGGGTTTAGCGGCGCAAACGCTACTCGGAGTAACCGGGTCTGGCAAGACATTTACCATAGCTCACGTGGTAGAGGCGATGCAGCGCCCTACCATTGTCATGGCCCATAACAAGACATTGGCAGCCCAGTTGTACGGCGAATTCAAGGAGTTTTTCCCCGATAATGCGGTGGAATACTTCGTCTCCTATTACGATTATTATCAGCCTGAGGCCTATGTTCCGTCGTCGGATACCTTCATAGAAAAAGATGCTTCGGTGAACGAGCACATAGAACAGATGCGTCTTTCCGCCACCAAGGCGCTGCTCGAGCGCAGCGATTGTCTCGTAGTGGCCACGGTCTCAGCCATTTATGGTCTG
>CAJQQW010000217.1 GCA_905480565.1 uncultured Halioglobus sp.
TCGCAATGTCTGGTACTGCATGGGCTATACCCTTGCCACCAATCGCGTAGAGTCGGTCGCCCTGCACGACTGTGACATCCTGACCTACGACCGCTCCCTGCTGGCACGACTTATTTACCCGGTGGCCAACCCGCGATTTAACTACGAGTTTTGCAAAGGCTATTACTCACGTGTAGCTGACGGCAAAATAAACGGCCGGGTAAGCCGCCTTCTCGTAACACCACTATTGCGCGCACTGAAGAAAATGTTAGGGGATATGGAGTATCTCGAATACATGGACAGCTTCCGCTATCCGCTCGCCGGTGAGTTCTCTTTTCGACGCGATGTGCTAAACGACATCCTGATACCCAGCGACTGGGGTCTGGAGATCGGCGTACTGTCAGAGATGTATCGCAATTATTCAAATAACCGCCTGTGCCAGGTCGATATCGCCGATGCCTATGACCACAAGCACCAGACGTTGTCGGCGGATGATGAAAGCGGTGGCCTGTCCAAGATGTCTATTGATATCTCGAAAGCTCTGTTTCGCAAACTGGCAACTCGAGGCGTCACATTCAACATCGAAACATTCCGCTCACTGAAGGCAACGTACTATCGAATTGCACTGGATTTTGTAGAAACCTATAACAATGATGCCGTCATGAATGGCCTGACTCTGGACATTCACTCCGAGGAGCAGGCGGTGGAGCTGTTTGCGGAAAATATCATGAAGGCGGGGGAAGCCTTTCTCGACCGCCCGATGGAACGTCCATTTATACCCAGCTGGTCGCGCGTTATCAGCGCCATGCCCGATGTGCTGGAACGCCTCAGCAATGCCGTCGATGCGGACCACGCTGAATTTTCAGACAGATAAACGCCCGATGCCGCCTTCGTCCAAACAATTGCTGGAGCGAGTGGAGCACCATATTAGTGCGATATACCATGAGAATCCGCTGGGCGCAGACCTCGAGGGACTCGCACAAGCCCTCATCGAACTGATCGGAGCAAAGCCAGAGGAGACTGGAGCCTTCCAGCAGATTAACCACTGGAGCCAGAGGGATGCCATTGTCATCACCTACGGGGACAGCCTGCAAAACAATAACGAAAAACCGCTGGTCACGCTGCGACGTTTTCTTGACGATTACACTGCCGGCTTGCTGAGCGGGGTGCATATACTTCCTTTTTACCCCTGGAGCTCCGATGACGGCTTTGCCGTCATCGATTACTCCAGCGTCAATGACGCACTGGGCGACTGGAATGATATCGGTGCAATTGCCAGCAGCTACGATCTCATGGCAGACCTCGTCATCAACCATTGCTCCAGCCGCAGCATCTGGTTCGAGAATTTTTTGCGCAGCACATCTCCCGGCAAAGATTATTTTTTTACCGTCAGTCCTGAACAGGACTTGAGCGCAGTTGTCAGGCCACGCACCACCCCTTTACTCCGAGAGGTGATTACAGCGCAAGGTCCGCAGCACGTCTGGTGCACCTTCGGGCACGACCAGGTGGACCTTGACTTCCGCAATCCGGAGGTACTCAAACAATTCGTGTCCATCATTCACCAATACCTGAAGGCTGGCGTGAAAATATTCCGCCTGGATGCCATCGCCTTCCTTTGGAAAGTACCGGGTAGCAGCTGTCTTAACCTCGAAGAAACACACGAAATTGTCAGGCTCTTGCGCACACTGCTCGAGTATACGGCGCCGGACACGTTGCTGATCACGGAGACCAACATACCCAATCGGGAGAATCTATCCTATTTCGGCAACGCCAACGAGGCCCACTGTATTTACAACTTTTCGCTACCGCCACTGCTGGTAAATAGCCTCGTCACAGGGGATTGCACCTACCTCAGGCAGTGGATGATGGGCATGCCCCCGGCGCAGAATGGGACAACGTATTTCAATTTCATTGCCTCTCATGACGGCATCGGTCTGCGACCGGCGGAAGGGCTGCTGTCCAACGCTGAACTCGACACTCTGATAGATACGATGCAGGCCTTTGGTGGACACGTATCTTATCGAGCGCTGGATGATGGCGGGCGTAAGCCTTACGAGATCAATATTTCTCTGTTCGACGCCCTGCGTGGCACCACCCAAGGAGAGGACGGACTGGGGGTCGAACGCTTTGTCTGTGCGCATGCAATCATGCTCGCACTGGAGGGGATTCCGGGTATTTATATTCACAGCCTACTGGGCACCCGCAACGATTCTGAGCGCGCAGAAAACACAGGAAGTTACCGGGCCATCAATCGACACCAGTGGAATTACGGAGATCTTGTTGGGCGTCTTGCCGATACAAACAGCGATCACGCGCGGGTTTTCGCTGCTATCAAGGCGCTGCTCGCCATCCGGCAGAGACAAGATGCGTTTCACCCTAACGCTACGCAATTCACGCTTCATCTCGGAACGTCGCTTTTCGGTTTCTGGAGGCAAAGCGTCGATCGCCGACAAAGTATATTCTGCATCAATAACGTCACAGCCCGAGAGCAATCCGTGGCCCTCTCGGACATCAACCTCATCGGCACCGAGGACTGGTCAGACCTGATCAGCGGTGATCACTGCAGTCCCAATGACCGCGAGATCGTGATCTCTCCGTACCAATCCGTTTGGATCAGCAATGCGCCAAATTACCGAGCGTAGTCAATAGAAGCCGCCGCTATATCGCTGCCTGCCAGTTTAAGCGGCGCGATAGTCGGACTTGTCGCCGACTCGCCACCGGGACACAGTTCACTAAAAAGATTTTGCGATCGACAGACACACAGGTATCGTCGTCAAAAAAGATGCGCGCCTGTCAGGGGGAGCCGGAGCCGATATCCACAGGCTCAGGGTTGGTAAACAGGGTAATTGAACTGCGCAACCTCTGCAGACCAACGTTATCCACGCCCGAAGCCCAATGAATCCTAACCTCGTTAGTCCAACTGTGCTCCAACAATGAGGTGTCGTTATAAGGCTTGCCGTACCTCGTGCGAAAGTCTTGTTCGACCACATCGATATCGCCATCGATAACCAGCGCTATCCGCTTGACCATCATGTCGGCCTCCTCCGCGTCAGTCCAAATCGAAGACACGTCCTCGCCGGACACGGTCAGTGCTCCGCTGTCTTTCCCGTCGGGACAATCATTGTCCTCACCGGAGCCGGGGCAGACGGAGTAATCACAGCGTGCCCGTATCGATTCTCCGTTGCGGACTGTGTGCACCTCACAGGCACCGCCCAGTGCCTTGGCACGATCCAGCACTTGATTGAAAGTCATGCGCGAATTCAGTCCATTGATCTCATAAGCCGGTTCCGCCATCACTATCGGAGCCATCATCACCGCACACCATACCAAAAGTACTCTATTCGCCTGCATAACTCGTCTCTCTATCCACTCTATCCCCCGGCCCGTTAACCATTTAAGTGGCCGAGATGAACACCATAAACAAGCTGCCAAAAATCACAAGAGCGCCAACGCTGTTGTTTTTAATGCTATGCTGTCGCCACCGGGCAGCCAAGCCATCATACATTCCCAGACACCATCACCGCAGCTTAGCGAGGTACAAACGTGCCAAGTATCGGTCCCCGCGACGCTTATTCAGCTTAGACAAACCCCGTGCCTCCAGACCAGAATCAGCCGGCTTATATCTCACTCTTCAACCACATGGCCCGAGGGCTGGAGCATGCGGGTCTCAGAGTGCCCACACTCGATGCAAAGCGACTTATCCATCGCGCACAGTGGCGCACCGGGCTGCGGGATTTCGGCGACGACGATTACCGGGAGGGGCTTGAAAGACTGACCAGAGAGCTACAGGACCACGCCAAATTATCGCAGGTCGGGAGACTCGGCGCACACTTCAATCTGATGGAAAACCTCTGTGTCCGACTGAACCTGGTCGAGTATCGCAGGCAACACCCCGAGATACTGACGGAAACCATTAACAAGCCGCTATTCATTCTGGGGCTGCCGCGCACGGGGACGACTATCCTGTTCGAGCTGATTGCCCAGGATCCCGCCATGCGCTATCCGGCGAGCTGGGAGGTCGCAAAACCGGTTCCTCCTGCAATGCGAGGCACCTATAACACCGACGAACGCATCC
>CAJQQW010000218.1 GCA_905480565.1 uncultured Halioglobus sp.
CAGACTCTACCGTGTATCCCGCGGATACAGAGACAATATTCCAGGGCAACGTTTATCGATCTAACTGGTGGACACGCGGATCGTCTCCACTCGCCAGCCCGGAGATATGGTCACTCGTCGGACCTGCGCCCTCATGCTAGCAGCGCGCTGACCGGCCTCACGGGTACATCCATTGATTTTGCCGGGGCAGGTTCTCAACCACCTGAGGGCAGCCCCGATTTTTACGGTCACACGGTTCCTTCACAGTGCAGCTAAGTGTCTTAGTGCCTGATACTCAAATAAATCGCGATCGGGTCAATTTGTGGAACCACTGCCAGCGTATCTGAGCTGTGTAAGCAGCGCGATAGCAACTACTATGACATCTATCAATTTTCATGCTTTTGGAGACAACCCGTGCGATACCGCAACCTGTGGATTACCCTCACCCTTGTTTTCACTGTAGCCGCCTGCAGCGATAGCGATAACAACAACACGGGAGACGCTGCTCCGACGGCATACAGCGCTGAAATTCGCCGTACCGAGTTCGGCATCCCGCACATTAAGGCGGAAGACTGGGGTAGCCTCGGCTATGGCTACGGTTACGCCTACTCTCAGGACAATTTCTGCGTCACCATGCGCGAAATTGCACAGGCGGGGGGGCGCTGGGCGGAAATCACCGGCAACAGCGTGGAGCGCGACCATCTGTGGCGCTATTTGAACGGTAGCAAGGAGGAGTTCAAGGAGGACTTCTTTGATTCTCTACCCCGGCGCGACCGCGATCTGGTCACAGGCTTTGCCGCCGGGATGAACCGCTACCTGGATGAAACCGGTATCGACAACCTGCCCGACGGCGAGAACGGCTGTCGCGGCGAACCCTGGGTCTACAGCTTCGATCAACTGGACCTCATGATGTATCTGCGCAAGATCGCCCTACAGGCCAGTACCGATCAGGGCATTGTGCGCGATGCCATTCTCTCGGTGCAGGGGCCACCTTCGCAGCAGGTAGCGTCGGCGAATTTGCAGTCACTCAGCACCAGTCTTTACGATAATCTCAGGGTGCTGGGGGAAAACATTCGACCCTCCGAGGTCGGCAGTAACGCCATCGCCCTGGGCGGCGATGCTACTCAGTCCGGCAGCGGGATGCTGCTGGGCAACCCACATCAACCCTGGAACGACTCTGGTCGCTGGTATGAGGCACACCTGACCATTCCCGGTGAGTACGATGCAGCGGGTGCTTCACTACAGGGCCTGCCCTGGATCGGCATTGGCTTTACCCGTGACCTGGCGTGGACACACACCGTCGACTATGCCACTCGCTTCACCCTGTATGAAGTGACACTGAACCCCGATAACCCCATGCAGTACGACTACGACGGCGAGTGGCGCGACATTGACTCAACCACCGTATCGGCGCTGCAACTGCAAGAGGACGGCTCACTGACCACGGTGGAGCGCACCTTTTATAGCACCCAATACGGCCTGGTACTGGATCTCGGCGGCGTGGACCCCGCCATTGGCGGCTGGCCAACGGCCGCCGGCACCCTGATCACCATGCGCGACGCCAACCTCGATACCGGACTGCGCTCCCTGACCCAGTGGGTCGAAAAAGCACAGGCCAGCGATATGGAGGGCTACCGTCATGCCCTGCGCCATGTCGGCAACCCGGTGTTTCACGAGTTCGCGGCCGATCGTCATGGCGATATGTACTACGGCCAAATCAGTGCGGTACCGCACGTGACCCAGGCCCAGCTCGATGACTGCCAGACCGGCATCATGGGTATTGTCTCCAACCTGTCAACCAACGCCTTCACCGGGCTGGACGGCAGTCGCTCTGAATGCGAATGGGGAGAAGATGCAGACTCTCCCCCCGAGACCAATGTCTATGGCCTGGAGGCGCACCCTCAAATCCTCGGCCGCGGCGCAGTCGGCAACAGCAATAACAGCTATTGGCTGAGCGACGCGACGAGGCCGCTGGAAGGTTTCCCGGTTGTTTTCGGCTGGATGGGCCACGAGGGCAATCAACAGTTTATGCGCACGCGGATCACGCATATCATGATCGCCGACCGCCTCGCGGGCACCGACAGCCTCAGCGACGCTCCGCTGTTCGATCTGGAGACCCTGAAAACCGTCATGTATTCAAACCGGGTTCATGCGGCGGAAATTACACTCGATGACGTACTACAGATCTGCAGCGAATTCCTTACGGCAGAAATTGCCGACCGCAACCCTGCCACCGACGAGGCGCTGACCGACACCTGCAACGTGCTCGAAACCTGGGACCGTTTAGCCGACGTCGATAGTCGCGGTACGCAGGTGTTCGTTGAGTTCTGGGGCGGTATTCGCGGCGAGTTGGGGAGCCAGTTTCAAAACGTGGTTATCGGGGATGAATTCTGGGCCGTCGATTATGATCCGACAGACCCGATCGGCACTCCCCGCGGTATCGACACTGCAGTGGAGGCCAACCGCGATCTCGTCATCACCATGCTGCTGCGCGCGCACCAGCGGCTAACTGACGCCGGCGTGGCACTGGATGCGCCCTGGGGCGAAACCCAGTTTCTCGAACGCAATGAAGAGCGCGTCGCTATTCACGGCGGCTTGGGGCAGGCAGGCATTTTCGGCGCCATTAGTTCAGGCCTCGGCGAGGGCGGCTATCGCAACCCGGGCTCGGGCAACTCCTATATTCAGGCGGTTACGTGGGATGGCAGCGACTGTCCGATTGCCGACACGATGTTGGTTCATTCTCAGAGCGTACAACCCACGTCCCCGCACTACGCCGACCAGACCAGACTGTATGCGAAAAAGGAGTGGGTGCGTTTCCCCTTCTGTGAAGAGGAAATTCAAGCCGCGCAGATAGGCGAGACGCTGGTGCTGGAGAGCGAAGTCCGTTAGCGGGCGCGTTTTGCTTATACCCGGATCGCACTGTTAAACGCGCCCGCACCCTTGACGGTGACGAATACCCTTTTCGTCACCGTCACCAAGTGTGTGCACACCACATCGATTGGTCAATCACGGAACGCTATCGAAGACTTCGCCTTATCAGACAACTCATCACCGTC
>CAJQQW010000219.1 GCA_905480565.1 uncultured Halioglobus sp.
AGAGAGCACAGATAGGTACCGCCTCCAGCGCGGACGCTCATTCAAATGCAGACGGCGTCAAAGGCCTGGCCGAGATCGCCGTAACATTAATCGACTAAATCCACGAGGCCGGTTCACTGACGGACCACTTATTCAATAACCCTTTAAAGGATACTCCGCTATGAGTGATGAAGTACTGGTAGACATAGCCGACGGCATCATGACCGTCACCCTCAACCGCCCCAAAGCCAAGAACGCGGCCAATCGGGCGCTGGCGGAGGGCGTCGCCGCGGCAATGGATGAACTGGATAGCAACGACGCTATCAGTGTAGCCATTATCACCGGCGCTGGCGGCACGTTTTGCGCCGGCATGGACCTGAAAGCTTTTGTCAGTGGCGAGATGCCCACTGTAGAGGGGCGCGGTTTTGCCGGTTTAACCGAAGCCACACCGCGCAAGCCTCTGATTGCTGCCGTGGAGGGCTATGCCCTTGCAGGTGGACTGGAACTCGCTATCTCTTGTGACCTGATCGTTACTGCGGACAATGCCAAGTTCGGGATACCCGAAGTAAAACGCGGACTGGCGGCAGCAGCGGGTGGTTTGATGAAACTGCCCCGGCAGATTCCGCCCCGCCTCGCTATGGAAATGGCTCTCACTGGCGATTTCATTTCTGCCGAAAGGGCGGCCGAGATGGGACTGGTGAACGAAGTCGTACCCGCGGGTACCGCACTCGAAGCTGCAAAGGCGCTGGCTGGCCGCATCGTCGCAAATGGCCCCCTGGCCGTTGCCATCAGTAAACAGGTCATACTGGAGTCCGGAGACTGGTCATCAACGGAAATGTGGGCCAAGCAGCAGGAACTGGTCATGCCGGTGTTCGGCAGCGAGGATGCTATCGAGGGCTCAGTTGCCTTCGCGGAAAAGCGCGCGCCCAACTGGAAAGGCAAGTAAGAACATACTAAAGAGGAGTACTACCATGTCAGAAGCCTGGATTATTGATCACTGCCGCACCCCGCGAGGCATCGGCAAAAAAGGTAAAGGCTCGTTAGCTGACCAGCACCCACAGCACCTGGGCGCAACAGTCTTAAAAGCGATTGCCGAGCGCAATAAGCTGGATACTGCCGCTGTCGACGACGTCATCTTCGGAACCAGTTCCCAACGCGGCCGCCAGAGCGGCGACCTGGCTCGCATGTCCGCCCTGGAAGCAGGCTACGACATTCGCTCCAGCGGCATGACACTGGATCGCTTCTGCGGCTCCGGCATTACGTCAGTCAACCTCGCTGCGATGAGCATCATGTCCGGCACAGAAGATCTCGTGATCGGCGGCGGCGCGGAGATGATGTCTATTTACGGCGAGGAAGGCGCGGCCATGAGCCCCTTCATGGACAACGGTAATCTCGCTCTACGCGACATGCACCCACAGCCTCATCAGGGAGTATGTGCCGATGCCATCGCCACACTCGAGGGAATCGATCGTGTCGCTCTGGATGCGCTGGCATTGGTATCTCAGAACAATGCCAAGAACGCTATAGAGAACGGGCACTTTGACAAGAGCCTTGTACCGGTTTATTCCACGGATGGCACGCTTGCGCTGGATAAGGAAGAATTCCCAAGGCCGCAAACCACCGCGGAAGGACTGGCGGGACTACAGCCCTCCTTTGCTGCGATAGCTGACTATCCACTGGATGATTCAGGCGTCACCTATCGCGCCATGGTGCACCAAAAATACCCCGATCTTGAGATAACTCACGTACATCATGCAGGCAACTCATCCGGCGTAGTTGACGGCGCAGGGGCTGTTCTGCTCGCATCGCCAGACTACGCAAAAGCACACGGCATGAAACCGCGAGCGCGTATCAAAGCGATGTGCAACATGGGCGACTGCCCTACTTTAATGCTCAATGCGCCGGTACCCGCCGCGCACAAGGTACTAAAAAAGGCCGGCATGTCACTGAGCGATATCGATCTTTTTGAGATCAACGAAGCATTCGCCGTGGTCGCGGAAAAATTTATCCGCGACCTTGACCTGCCCCGCGACAGGGTCAACGTCAATGGCGGCGCCATGGCCCTCGGCCATCCCATTGGCGCAACGGGTTCACTGCTCATCGGCACCATGTTGGATGAACTGGAGCGTCGTGACCAGCAGTTTGGTCTTGTGACGATGTGCGCCGCCGGAGGGATGGCTCCCGCCATCATTATCGAGCGTATCTAACAACCAAGCCGGCGATTGGTCGCTGATCAATCGCCGCTTTTGGACTTCACCGGATACACTAGCAAGCACTTACCCTATAACGGCTACAGCACTCTTTCTGCAAGGATAATGCGCTTGTTACTCTCATCACATCGACCGCAGCACGCGGCTCATACATAACCTGCGCATCAATGGCGCAGCACCAGATAGAGACCTACCCATGTCTGAATTCAGCGAGAAATCTCGACAATATCAAGCTCAACTCAGCGTGTTTATGGACGAGCATATTTATCCCCGCGAGAAAGAATACGCGCAGCAATTACACAGTGCGGAAAATCGCTTTTCTCCCTTGCCCATGATGGATGAGCTAAAAGAAAAGGCGAAGGCTGCGGGCTTATGGAACCTGTATATTCCGCCTTCATTATCACAATTTAGCGATCACGGCGGCCTGAGCAATCTTGATTATGCGCCTCTCGCGGAGATCATGGGTCGCGTGCTGTGGTCCCCTGAAGTATTCAATTGCAACGCGCCGGACACGGGCAACATGGAAGTCTTCATGAAGTACGCAACCGAAGCGCAACAGGATAGGTGGTTGAGGCCATTACTAAATGGCGACATCCGTTCATCATATGCCATGACAGAGCCGCAGGTTGCCTCATCCGACGCGACCAACATCGAACTGAGCATCACGCAGGAAGCCGACGAGTGGGTACTCAACGGCCGCAAGTGGTTTATTACAGGCGCACTTTACGAACGCTGTAAAATATTTATTGTCATGGGCAAGTCTGATCCAGAAAATCCCAGCCGACACAAACAACAAACCCAGGTACTGGTGCCGAAAGAGACACCCGGCCTCAGCATCATTCGCCCACTCACCACACTGGGTTACGATGACGCCCCGCTTGGACATGCGGAGCTTGTATTCGAAAACGTACGCGTTCCACTCGAAAATGTCCTGCTAGGCGAGGGGCGTGGCTTCGAGATCGCACAAGGAAGACTCGGGCCGGGTCGTATTCACCACTGCATGCGCCTTATCGGATCGGCGCAACGCTCCCTTGAGATGACCTGCAAAAGAGTGGAGGAGCGCACCACCTTTGGCCGCACGTTGAGCCAGCATCAGTCCGTGCGAGAGGATATTGCCAAGAGCTTCTCGGAAATCGAGATGATGCGCCTGCTGGTGCTTAAAACCTGCCAGAAAATGGACGAGGTCGGAGCAAAGGAAGCCATGGACCTGATTGCTGCCAGCAAGATCAGCGTTCCGCTGATGGCACAAACGGTTATCGATCGCTGTATGCAGATGCACGGCGCCGGCGGATTGACCGAGGACTACCCCATGGCCGAGGCGTTCAACTATGCGCGCTGGTGTCGCCAGGCCGACGGACCAGATCAGGTGCACCAGATGGCGCTAGGCAAGACCGTCATCAAACGCTACGCGGGTCAATAGCCCGCCTCCTACCAGATTTTTTCAAGATAACGCTGCAGTGTACTGGCAACAATAAGGTGCCCCTGATTGTTCCAGTGTGCAGTGTCTGCGGCCTTCGTAGTCAAACCCTTCTTCTCTGCTATGTCCAGACCCCGACCATTGCCATTGATGAAGCGGATACCATTTCTCTGTGCTACTTCAATGAACGCTGGGTGGTAAGGCCTGCCCCAGTGGGATGAAAAAGCGAACACCTCTGTTCCCTCGGGCACGCGCGCCATCACCTTAGCCAATACCTGATCGACCACATCCAGGGATTCACGAAACAGAGGATTGTTCATGCCCTCCTTCCGGACAATCCGCTCTATAGATGTGTCTCGATTCGCAGTGAGGCGATCGATTTGCCGAATAACGGTATAAAGCAGTTTTGAGTAACTGGCAGCGAACTGACGCAAGCGTGGAAAACTGGCGGCTGTAATATAAACTACCTCACCGTCGACCAAATACGGACGACGCAAGCCCATGCGATTGAAACTGCTGCGCCTCTCTAGATCAGGATGGTTGTTGATTATGTCATTAGGACAAAACTGAATAATAACGGCATCAGGCTTTATCTCATCCACATACTTGTCGAGCACCATGTACTCTTGCAAACTGCCATAACCGTCCACGCCATAAGCGAAGACCTCGATATCCATCGCCTCACCCAGGAGCGCGTAGTAGGTCTTATCGTCAGAAACCTGCATAGCCTGCGTGAAGGAATCGCCAAGAAACAGGACTTTTTTGCGCTCGTCTGTCTTGGCGTCACCGTAAATCCTAAACCCCTCGGAATCAGTAGACAATTCCACAGGGTATAGCTCTCCGCTGGCGTCCCGTAATTCACCAGAGAACCTGTAATTGGATGAAGGCCGCCAACCCAGTTCATCGTCCAGAGTAAGGCTGCTAAAAAGCTTTTCGCTTTTGCTCTGCTCGTCGTAGGCAAAATATGCGCGCGCAACAAGCTCTCCCAAAATAAACAGGAAAAACAGAGCAATGATGATTGACAGCACCCCTAGCAGAAAACTCTTCATATCAGATCCATGCGGCTCGATACCCCATAGTAACAAAAATTAATGGGGAGCCAGAATCTCAGTGCCATCAGACAGTTACCTCCTTGGGAAACAGATTTTTTGCGCGATTGGTGTGCCTTGGTTATCATGAGCGCATGGATTTAACCACGTACGCGCTGCCAATATTTGCCCTTCTGATACTGACCGAGGCGATCTTCAGCGCGTGGCGTGGCCAACAGGTTTATGTCGGGAGAGACTTCGCTGCGTCGATGTCGCAGCTATCTATGAACATTGTAGTCAAGTTGAGTACCCAGGGCGCGATTGTGGGGCTATACTTTTTCCTCTATCAGTTCAGGCTATTCGAACTGGGCACCGGGCCACTGCAGTGGATTTTTACGCTCATCGTTCTCGACTTTTGTTTTTATTGGTATCACCGCTGCTCACACCGGGTACGATTCCTGTGGTGCGCACACGTGGTTCATCATTCCAGCGAACAGATGAACTATGGCACCGCTCTGCGTCAATCACCGACCGGACCGTTGACCATTGTTCTGTTTTACTGGCCACTGCCTCTGCTGGGGTTTCATCCACTTGTGATCGCAAGCGCCGGGGCTGTCGCAACCATCTATGGTTTCTGGACGCACACAGAGACCGTACGTAAACTGCCCGCGCCGTTGGAGTGGTTTTTCACTACGCCTTCCCATCACCGCGCTCATCATGGCTCCAACCCCGAGTATATCGATAAAAACTATGCCAATCTCTTGATTATCTGGGATCGCATGTTCGGGACTTTTGAGCCGGAGGTTGCCCCGGTGCGCTACGGCCTTATTAACAATATCGGCACCTATAACCCCATTCGGATCGCGTTCACGGAGTGGCGCAATCTGCTGCGGGATACGGTCAAAGCGCCATCACTGGTGAGGGTAAAACAGTTATGGACCAACCCCCCTGGGTGGAAGCCGGGGCTAGATAATCACTACTCAGTATCTGCGACTACTGCTGCAGGGAATGCTGATACAATCGCAGAGGTCGAATTAGCGAGACGCTAGACGACGCACATCGTCGATCAGGCCGCTTTTTTAGACCCACCACTACCCTGTTTTCTCTTGGCCGCTTTACGCGTGGCAGTGCCTTTTTTAGCCGTTGCAGTTTTCTTCCGAGCACGGGGCTTGCCCTTATCTGACTTAGGCATTCCATCGACACGTATTGGCGGCGGACGTCGTCGGGATGTGCGCGGACGATGATACGCCGCGGAGTCAGGCCGCAGGTCACCGTGCTCGAAGCGATGCAGAATCTCTTCCATTGTGCGACTGATCAACGTACAGCTGCGAATAGCTTCAACCACCGGATAAGTAGAAAGCTGGCCTCCTTCCATCAAGTCGAGCAGGTCCTTCTCAGAGAGGTGCGACAGCAACTTGGCCGGGTTGTACCACTTAAAGCTGGGCACAATATTAATGTCGCCACTGTACTCTTGGTCAACCAAGGCATGCACACTGTTCATCAACAGGTTGAATCGCGGCCAGCTCTCACCCCGCTTCTGCACCATGCCACGGTAAAAATTGAGTACTTCTCGACCTACACCGACTCCAAGGCCGCCCAGGGCAGAAACCATGGCATTGCGGTTCCCATCGTTCTTCAAGAACGGTATAGCAATAGGGTTTACCATACTGACTATGAAATGATTGGTACTGTAAAGGCGCTGCAAACGCTTGGCGGGCAGGTCATCGGCAATAGAGCCATCCACCCAACGCCTTGTAGGCAGGTAGGGTTGCGCCTCGTCATGCTGGTTTTTAGCCATGAGGGTTACAGGTGGAAATACTCCGGGCACAGCACAAGATGCCATCACAGCAGACCGAACAAACACGTTGGGCGAGGTAATGGCGTTGAGCAAACGAGACCGTTGGTGCACCTCCGCTGGCGCAATTGAAATACTGATCTGCCGCCCTGTCTTTTCGTAAGCCTCCTGGAAGGTGAGATCGGGGATCATTCTAGCGATGAGTTCCTCAAGGTCTCTCACATTAATTTGCGGATTGGCCCCGAAAAACATACGCAAAAACGTGCCGGCCTCGGTGCGGGCCTCGGTCAGTATATTGGCCGGATCATAAAACTTTTCCAACTCAGGATCCGTGTGAGTGCCCAGCGCGCCGGCGACAATAGAACCGGCACTGGAGCCCGATATAACCGTTGGCAAAAGGCCCTCGTCCAGCAGGGTCTTGACGACCCCAAGGTGGTAAAAACCGAGTACTCCGCCTCCGCTTAACATCAGCGCAGAACGCCCGAAACAGATATTGGCGCGATAGAAAAAATCAAGCTTTTGCTGCTCGCTAATCTCCTTGCTGTCCAGCTCCGCGATAAAGCGCAGCGAATCCTCTACCTCGGCAATATACTGTTCGATTAGATATTTGGTGCCGAACTTTGCTCGCGTATACAAAGAATGGCGCCCCATTCCTCCCATATTGCCGTGAATTCCCTCGTTAAGCGTGAACATGAGCCCTTGGTAATCATGTCGCGAGCGAAGACTGCGAAGCTTGTCCAGCCGCAAGCGGATTTGTGCATAATCGTACTGATTCGTCTGGTCCACCTGGCGCCAGCGCGCCTGTCCAGACAGCTCATCGTGCTCACGGGCAGCGTTACTCCACTGCTCGTAGGTGGATGCCCTGTCCATTTGCTCTTCGGTACGTTTGAGTTTGCGTGCGTTTCTCAAAAGACTGCGCTCCTATCTGGCCGGATAGCCCCTGCTACCTCCCCTAGCATAAGCCAATTACCGCAGCCCGACCAGCATCACGGATAGAGCCTAGCAACTGCAATTATCGATTTGCCCGCTCGCCAGAAACTTGGGAGATATTGCCCAGTTCCGACACAATTTTAACGCTGGTAGTGCGCCAGCGTTGCAAAGCACTTAGAATGCTCTGCAGTCTTTAACCTATTTTGATTCCCACAGATGAGAGGAGCCAGGCTTTGCGTGCGTACGTATTTGTCATCCTGCTGTTAATCCTGATTTTTGGCAGCATTTCGGGCTACCTATATAACAAGTATTCCACGCTGGCCGCCACAGACTTCACGCCGCCCCCGATTACTGTCGCCGCAGCTACCGCAAGAGCGGCCATTTGGCCGTCAGAGCTTGAAGCGGTGGGGACTGTGCGTGCCGCCCGGGGGGCGCAGCTGAGCGCCGAGTCCAGCGGCGAAGTAATGAGTATCAGCGTGAAATCAGGAGAGCAGGTCGAGGAGGGGCAGTCCATCCTGTCACTCAATGACAACCAGGAGCGAGCCAGCCGCAAGGGGCAGGAAGCCAATCTGAAACTTGCGCGCCAACTTTACGAGCGTGACTCCAGCCTGATCAAGAAAAAGTCTATCCCGCAAACTCAGCACGACCGCTCCGTCGCAGAGCTCAATAGCGCTATTGCACAGCTGGCAGAAACCGATGCAAAACTCGACCACAAGCGAATTATTGCGCCCTTTGATGGCACCACGGGCATTATCAAGGTTAAGGTCGGTGACTACATAGAGTCAGGTACGCCTATCACCACACTTCAGGACCTGAGCGAACTGGAAGTCGACTTTTCAGTACCAGACCGGTATGTCCCAAATTTGCGCACCGGACTGAAAATCAAACTCAAAGTGTCGGCTTTTCCTGAAAAAACGTTTAACGCCACATTGAGTGCGCTAGACGCCAGCGTCGATACCAGCACTCGCAACCTGCTACTGCGCGCCATCATCGACGAGAGCGACGGCCTGCTGCCGGGCATGTTCGCTCATCTCGTGATCGATCTGGATCAACCAACCAGGGTGGTGACAGTGCCTGAAACCGCTGTAAGCTACTCTTTGCACGGCAATACTGTCTATGTATTAACACAGAGCAAAGGCCAGACAACCGTTAATCCGAGGGTAGTGCAAACAGGCGCCACGCGAGACGGCCAGATAGCCATTCTCAGCGGATTACTCAGCAGCGAATGGATCGTTACGGCAGGGCAGAATAAACTCTATAGGGGGGCTCGCGTCACCATCGATGACGATGTGAAACTGTAATGCGATTCACAGACCATTTTATCCAGCGCCCGGTACTAGCCATTGTCGTCAGCAGTCTGTTGTTGTTGCTCGGAGGCACCTCGCTTTCAAGGGTAAATCTGCGAGAGTTCCCCGAGCTGGAACGAAGTGTTATCTCTATCGAGACCGTCTACCCCGGCGCCAGCGCCCGCACCGTGCAGGGTTTTGTCACGACTCCGCTGCAAATCAGCGTAGCCGGTGCCAGGGGCGTCGAATATATGTCATCTGAGAGTAATCCGGGCTATTCAGAGATACAGGTGCATGTGCGGTTGGGAGAAAACAGCAGTGATGTCCTATCGGAGGTGATTGCCAAGGTCAACGAGGCTAGGGGCAACCTGCCCAGGGATATCGAGGAACCTGTCGTGACCACAGCGTCCGGCGGCGATGCCATGATGTACCTCGCGTTTTACAGCGGACAAATGACCCCCTACCAGATCACCGACTACCTGGTACGCAA